>JANOVN010000400.1:0-11586 GCA_031417455.1 Hyphomicrobiaceae bacterium
AGATGGCCGCCCGTTCACTGCAAAAGCCGCAGCTTCCAACCCCTACCGGCTCGTTGAGCGCGAGGCCAATTCCTCGACCCGCATGACCTCCACCACCATCATCGCCCGCTGGACCGAGCCACCGTCTTTCGCCCTCGCGCCCCGCACCATCGGCATCAGCTTTGGCGCAAACTACTTCCATCGCTCTGCCTACGCAGGTCCAGCCCAGCGTGGCCGCGCCTACAACGTCCGCCGCAAGGAGTCGTAGCAAAAAAGTAGGGCGCAATAACCACTTGGCGTATTGCGCCGTTGTGGTGGAGGGCCGCGCGACACGTATCGCCAACCGTCGTGCCAACCGTCGTGCCAAAAACCAAAAAGGGCCGCAGTTCCCTGCGACCCCCCGTGAGGCGTGCATCGGCGCGGTGCACCGCGTCTGCAGAAATCAGGCGCTCACCAGGAGCTGAGCTGACACCAGTGACCGCATGCGAACCGAAATCCGTGCAACGACAATCCCACTCGACATCGGACCACCTCCTTTCGTTATGTTGAAGACAAGCGTGAGTGTCGTGTGCTTTGCCGCACTTGTCAAACGCACCTGGGCATGGGATGCCGCAGCACGCGTTCACGCTGGCGTTCGTTGCGGAAATGTTTAAGCCCGCGAAACCGACATAAAATGTCCGCACGGCTTTGCTTTCCTGAACCGACGGGTTTCAGGCACCATTAATTGGGAGATTCATCGTGTTCAATCGCGGTACAGGCGCAGACGGACGGCCGCCGGACTTACAGAACTTGTTCCAGACGCCGGGGCAAACGCCACCAGCCACGCCACCATCGGCTCCCCTGGTTGCGCAATCCATCACGATGCATTCGGCGACGACGACGCTCGACTCCAGCAACAGCCGTGAATCGATCATCGGCGCGGATCTCGTAATCCTGGGCGACAAAATCACCGTCATCACCAAAGCCCGCCTCGTCGTCGACGGCGAAGTTCGCGGCGACATCAACGGCCGCGAAGTCATCATCGGACCAAGCGGCAAAGTGACGGGGACGGTGGCTGCAAACTCGATCGAGGTCCACGGCCACGTCAAAGGCGCGGTTAAAGCCGCCAGCGTGACCCTTCACTCGACGGCGCACGTCGACGGCGACATTCACAACCAAGTGCTCAAGATTTCCGAAGGCGCAATTTTCGATGGCCGCGTCCGCCGCGCCAAGGATGCCGCCGAATTGGCACCCGTCCTCGATCCATCGGCCTTCACGCCCAAGAGTCCTGCCTAAGCCCCCAGCCTAAGTCCCCAGCCTGTGTCACGCAGCCTGAAGCGTGCTTAACTACGGCGGAATCAACCGCCGTAGTTGCCTCTCCAGCGTTAATGCCGGCCAAAACGCCCGCGCGGCGCTTCGCTATCGCAGATCGTCTGCACCCTAATGTCCTGCCCCACCAAGCGGCAAACTTCCCGTTTGTAGCTGGGATTGTTGCGGATTTTGTCCGCCGGGGCCTTCATCCCGTAATCGGCTGCGACCCGCGCCAAATACCCATCCTGGCAATAGGGCGTGGCGATCAGGCTGCCGCTAACTCGTTGATATTCCTGCTCACATTCAATCGCATGGGCCGGACCAGTAAACAAAACAGCACCCGACAGCGCAGCCATTGCAATTCCAGCCGGATAGCCCTTCGCGACTGTCCATTTTTTCATCGTTTCGCCTCCTAAAACAATGGCGCTTGTGCCAGCAGATTACGCCTTTTCAAGCCATTTAACATGGCTTTCATAAGGTGCATTATGGTGCATTACAATGCGCAGGAATGTTCTTTTCGGCACACTTTCAACAATATTGAATTCGCCATTTTAAACGCCAAATCTGCGACAGGTAGTCACGCAAGCCAAAATCGCATATCAAAAACATGAAACAAAACAATGAGTCGCGACATTCAAAAGAACGTCGTTCAATTTGAAGCATTGACCTGCACCACCATCAATGGTCGGTTCCGCCCCACCAGAGGGGGGATGGTCCCCAAAGCAATTATGAGACGGCTGAACAGGTTCTGGTGTTCCGTTAAGACGTGGTGCGTGCTGATTTCTAAGGTGCCCGGAAGGCCTCGTACTTCCCGCCTTATCACTGGTCGATGCGACGTGTGTCAGCTGTTCTGACACCCGCTAGACGCTCAGGCCTCACTACGAAACACTGCCGTCCATTCCATGGAGTTATCATCAAATGCGTAAGCTAATGATGGGTTTTCTGACGACAATTGCTACCGTTCTTCTTGCTGCCACGACCGCCAACGCTGCTGCTCGCTGGTCTTGCGAAGGTGCCGAATACGTCTGCGGCTCGTCCGCGTCCAAAGTGACCCAAGCCTTTGACGATTCCGAGCCCAAAGCTCGCCGCGCCTCCAAACAGCGCGCCGTCACCACGACAAGCAACGACGAAGCCCCCGCTCCCCGCAAGAAGGCCCGCAGCTACGACAACGATTCCGGTGGCGGCGAAACCCTCTCTGGCAAAGCCTCGTACTACTGGGAGCCGCAGGCTCTCGCATCCGGCGGCCGCTTCAACCCGAACGCCATGACCGCTGCTCACAAGACGCTGCCGTTTGGTACTCGCGTCCGCGTGACCAACCAGTCCAACGGACAGTCCGTCGAAGTCGTCATCAACGACCGCGGTCCCTACATCGCTGGCCGCATCATCGACCTCTCGAAGGCTGCTGCTCACGCCATCAACATGCAGGGCGCGGGCGTTGCCTCCGTGACCGTCCGCGTTCTCGGCCGCGGCTAAACAACTTCCACACAGGTCAGATTTTCTGGCCACACTTGCGACATTTGGCGGTGGCTGCTCTAGCAGTTCACCGCCAAATGAGTCTCGGCACCCCGGTTCCTCTTACACAGCGCCCGCCCATCCGTGACCGACACAACACTGAAGACCCGATCCGCCGCGCCAATCCTGCTCGCAATCGCCCTGGCAGCGGCAGCGTCGCCCGCTGCGGCGCAAGATTGGCCGTCACCGTTTGGCAATAACGATGGCCCAGCGCGCGGCGCACCTACGTCTCCCCGGAGCTGGCGCGTCACCATCCAGCGCGCCGCACACGAACACCCAGCCGTCGCCGCCGCTGACCCGCACTGGACCGCCACCGTCACCTACAACAAGGTCCCGCTGATCGCCTCAAATCCCATTCCCAGAGCTGCCCCGCGCCCAATCAACCCCGCAACCGGCAAATCCCACTCCCTCGAAGGCATCGCGTCCTATTATTGGCAAGACCAAATGACCGCGACCGGCGAGCGCTTCGACAAAACCGCCTTGACCGCCGCCCACAAAACTCTGCCTCTGAACTCGCTCGTTCGCGTCACCAACGTCGTCAACGGCCGTTCCGTCGTCGTTCGCATCAATGATCGCGGCCCATTCAAACCCGGCCGCGTCATCGACCTCTCGCAAGCTGCCGCCCATCACCTGGACATGCAGCGCCTCGGCCTCGTCCCCGTCAAACTTCAAATCATCTCGAACTGACGGTAGCCATTCCCATTCGAGCGGCCATCCCTTACTGGCTAAAAAGCGCCTTGCCCGACCATGGGCAAAACGCTTGAAAGCAATAGAACCGTTAAAAACACCCAGCAATTCGTGCGATGTCGAGCATCAACGCATCTGCCCGCGTCACCGCCAGATAGGCAGCGCCCGCAAGCAGCACGAGCGCCGCGAGCCACATGCCCCGGCTTAATCCCGCCCGTTCCTTAGGTCCGCCTACGGGTGTCAACGCCGTCATTTAATCCTCACGCAGTCTTCTGAGCCAAAACCGCCAACCGTTCCACCGGCGTCTCCTTGATCGGCCAGTGAATACCGGCTGCAAACAGCCCCAACCCGATCGATATCCACCACATCATATCATATGATTTCGTCGCGTCGTAGACGAGCCCGCCAAGCCACACCCCCATGAACGATCCCAGCTGATGGGAAAAAAACACGACGCCATACAGCATCGTCATCCACGTCGGACCAAAGAACGTCGCAACCAGCCCCGACGTCAGCGGCACCGTCGACAACCACACGATACCCAAGAGCCCACTCAACACGATCACCGTCAACGGCGTGATCGGCAGCAGTAGAAAACCCACGAAAATCAACGCCCTGATCGAGTATATCAAACTGAGCGCATGCCGCTTCTGCATGAACCTGGACGATTGTCCGGCCATATACGTCCCCACCAGATTGCCGACCCCCACCAGCACCAGAGCGATCACCGCCACCCGTGGCTCGAAGCCTTTGTCGGCAACGTAGGCTGGCAGATGCACGCCATAAAACACGATATGAAAACCGCATACGAAAAACCCGGCATTCAGCAGCCAAAAACTGGGATGACGGCCCGCTTCCCGCAACGCCGCCGCAATCGACTGCGGCCTTTCCTTGGTGACCGCAGCCACCGGCCGCCCAGACACCGGAAACGCTAACGGAATCATCAACATACACGTCGCCGACAACACCAGCAGTGTCGTCTTCCAGCCAACATAGTCCATCAGCAGATGCGCGTACGGCAGCGCAATCAAAATCCCAATCCCGCTGCCCATGCCGATTGCCGCTATCGCCTGTGTCCGCTTTTCGGCCGGAGCTGCCCGGCTGACCGCACCCACGAGTGCATTGATCCCAGCGCCAGCAACGCCCAGCCCCAAAAACACGCCCGAAGCTATGAGATGCGCGCGGTCGGTCGCCCCCCACATCAACAGCAATCCGATAGCCGTGCACACCGCACCAAACACCACCACGCGGCCCGCGCCATACTTGTCTGATATCGCCCCGGTAAACGGCGCCGCGCAGCCCCAAACCAAGTTGGCAATCGCAATTGCAATCGCAAAATCCTCCCGCCCGATACCAAGCTCCATGGTCATCGGCTTGAGGAACAGCCCCATCGTCTGGCGCACCCCCATCCCGATGGCCGCAACCGTCGATGCCGCCACCACGATCATGGGCCAGGAAAGGGTTTTCGCAGATGGCGGCGAGGCCGAAACGCTCATGAAGCTAAATCCACGCTTGAAACTCAAATGTCGTGGAACGGCGATACACCTGTATGCCCATCCAACGTCCGCATCGCAATGCGCGTTACCAGCCCACCGGCCTCGACCAATCCGCGGGTCTCGATCCGTATCGTATCACCGTCAGTCCCGCGCTCAATCGAAATCAAATTATACCGCGCCAACGGCTCGGACCCATGCGCCCGCACCGCCGAAGCTGAGGCCACGCCCTCGACTGCAACCCGCCCGTGCCTGACGCTCGACATCGTATGATTATGTCCATGCACGACGAGTTCCGCCCCGCAGTTCGCCAATACCTCGGCAAGCGTTACCTCGTCGCGCAACGCTCTCGACGCAGCCGCCAGCCCCGGCACAGGCGGATGATGGATCATGACCAGCCGCACCAGCCCCGCTTTACCCAGCCGCGCAAGGACATCACTCAGCCGTGCCAACTGTTCCGCGCCAACTTCCCCGACCGCCGACCCAGGCTTGGTCGCGATCCCTGAGTTGACACCCACCACCGCCACATGCCCAACCCGCCGCACATACGGAAACGCTGCCGTCAATCCCATCCCGTACCCATACGCATCATGGGCCATGTATCTGGCCCACAACGCAATTCCAGGCCCAGCCTCCGCCGCCACATACGCATCGTGGTTCCCCGGCACCACACTCACACCGTCCGGCGCACCCACACCTTCCAGCCAATCCCGGGCCGCCGCATACTCGTCGGGCAAACCGATGTTGACCAGATCCCCCGACACCAGCACATGATCCAGCGCCTGCGCCCGAATGTCCGCCATGATCGCGTCCACCGCCCCGCGCGTATGCACAAACCGCCGCTTGCGCTGCCAATTGAGCCACCCCAGTGTCCGCTTCACGTTCAAATACCGCGCCGCAAGCCCCCCCGGCAGGGGCAAATGCACATCCGACACATGCGCCAATCTCACAATTTCGCTCAACGTAAGCCCTCGCTCGTCACTCAAGCACTCCAATACCA
This sequence comes from Hyphomicrobiaceae bacterium, assembly GCA_031417455.1. Lineage (GTDB taxonomy): Bacteria > Pseudomonadota > Alphaproteobacteria > Rhizobiales > Hyphomicrobiaceae > JANXVY01. Next base: position 5,962 of record JANOVN010000400.1, read on the forward strand.
TCGCCGCCGCCACGACACTCGAACTGAAATTCCCACGTCCACTGACTTCCCGGACAAGCACAGCCCCTTGGCCGAGCGCTGATCCGGGATCTACACCCGTTGCGGCCGCGCGATCTCTCTCTCCCCGCGCTAAAGGCCCCGGACCGGCTGCGCCATCCGCGGAACCAGTTGATCCAAGTTTTCTCGCACGCCCCCCTCGTACGGCACCCAATTTTTGAGGCCCAATCCGCAATCGGGCCAATGCGCCCCAGGTACCACGCCTTGCCAACGCCACTCAAACCGTTCAAACGGCGGTATGAATTCACTCACAATCGGCACCGGAAACGGGATTTAGTACGAACAAGGCCCATTCATGAGCCAGCGCAAAGCGGCACAAACAATCCTGCAACGCTGGGTGTTGCAGCCTTACTGGCGCATTCAGCGCCCGCTGACGCTCGGCGCGCAGGGCGTCATCGTCAATGACGATGGCCGTGTTCTGCTTGTCAAACACACCTATCGGCCCGGCTGGTGCTTTCCCGGTGGCGGCGTGGAAAAAGGCGAAACCGTATTGACCGCGCTGTCTCGCGAACTCCACGAAGAATGCGGTGTCGCCATCGACGGCTCTCCCGAGTTGTTCGGCATCTATTCCAACCACACGAGATTTGCCAACGATCACGTCGCCCTCTTTGTCGTCCGCCACTGGCGCCGCACCCACATCCCGGCCCCCAATTCGGAAATCGCCGCCCAAGACTTCTTTTCGCGCGAGCCGCTTCCCGACGACTGCGCCCACGGCACCGTCAGGCGGCTCGCCGAAATCTTCAACGGCACGCCGCGCGATGAACACTGGTGAGCCCCCCATGACCACGACTGATATCACGGTCCAAAACCGTCCCCTGACCGCCGCCGACTTGCCCGCCGTCCGCACACTTGAGGCGGCCATCTTCGGTCCAGGCCGGTTGACACGCACCGCCTACCGCGTGCGCGAGGGCAACCCTGCCATTTCCCCATTCTGCACCGGCGCATTTCTCGGTCCCCGACTGATCGCGAGCCTGCGCCTGACACCCATCGCCATCGGCACCACCGGCCCCCACCTCCTGCTCGGCCCGCTCACCGTCGACGCCAGCTTCACCGGCCAGGGATTCGGACGCGGCCTGATCGCGCAAGCTCTCGCCGCTGCAAAATCATCCGGCATTGGCGTCGTCACCCTGGTCGGCGATATGCCCTACTATGGCCGTCTCGGCTTCACCCCTGTGCCCCCTGGCAAGATTGTTTTCCCAGGTCCCGTCAATCCAGCCCGCGTTCTCGCCTGCGAACTCACCACCGGAACGCTTGCCGCCGCGACTGGCATGGTCACCGCCACCCCCTTCAAAGCCCCAACACTCAAAGCCAGGAGCGCTTGATGTTTCCGCTGTCCCATATGCTGGCCTCGTTCGTCAAAAAAGGCCGCCTCACGACAATCGACCACGAAGGCAAGACCCACGTTTTCGGCGGCAAACTGCCCGGCCCCGACGTGACCATGAAGATCACCGACCCGGCGCTCTATCGCGGTTTGTTCTTCAATCCCGAGCTCAATATGGGTGAAGCCTACATGGACGGCCGGGTCACCTTCCCCGGTTCCGACCTGCGCTCGTTCCTGACCCTATTTTCAATCAATCGCCTGTCGCTCGGCAATTACCCGCTTCAGCGCGTTTTGAAATCCATGTCGCGCGGCGTCAAGCGGCTGCAACAGGCAAATCCAATCGGCCAAGCGCAGAAAAATGTCTCCCACCACTATGACATCGGCAATGATCTCTACAAACTCTTCCTCGACGAGAAGATGTTTTATTCCTGCGCCTATTTCCGCGACGAGAATGAAACGCTGGAAGCAGCCCAGATCAATAAATGCCGTCTGCTCGCGGCCAAGCTGAGCCTGAAACCCGGCCAGAAAGTCCTCGACATCGGCTGCGGCTGGGGCGGCCTTGCGATGTACCTAGCCTCCGTCGCCGATGTCGAAGTCACCGGCGTAACCTTATCAAAAGAACAGCACGCCCTTGCCGTCGAACGAGTCAAAGCCGCAGGCCTTGAACACCGAGTCCACATCAAGCTCCAGGACTACCGCCACGTCACCGAAAAATTCGACAGAATCGTTTCGGTTGGCATGTTCGAACACGTCGGCGTCGGCCACTATCATGAGTTCTTCACCAATGTGAACCGCCTACTCAAAGACGACGGCGTTATGATGCTCCACTCCATCGGCCATATGTCGCCTCCAGGCACCGCCAGCCCATGGATGCGCAAATACATTTTCCCAGGAGCTTATTCACCAGCCCTATCGGAAGTATTCCCAGCCGTTGAAAACAACAGCCTGTGGGTCACCGACCTGGAATTCCTCCGCGTCCATTACGCAACGACCCTTCGCCATTGGACCGGCCGCTTCAATGCCAATCGCGAAAAGATCACCCAGATGTACGACGAGCGTTTCGTCCGCATGTTCGAATTCTATTTGATCAGCGCCGAAATGATGTTCGCGACCGGCAGCCAGGAAGTCTTCCACATGCAGATCTCCAAAACCCGCGACGCCAGCCCCCTGACCCGCGACTACATCACCGACACCCAACGCGCCTACATAGAAGCGGGGCACTGACTGAACTTTCCTCTCCCGGTACGGGAGAGGATGTCCGAAGGACAGGTGAGGGACTTGAACCCAAAGGCGGCTTAGGGGGCAAGATCAAAGTCCCTCATCCGCCCCTACCGGGGCACCTTCTCCCGTCCCGGGAGAAGAAAAGCAGCGGCCCTCCCTTTTGTCACAACCACGTCGATGCCCCCCCATTTTTCGTCATGGCCGCGTAGGCGGCCACCCACGACAACACTCCGCTAGGACCGGTCCGTCAGGTGCCCCACTCACCCCAACCATCCCCCCTCACCGGTGCCGACACAGCATCCCTGTTCGCTGACCTCGCGCGCTTTCCCCTCATCGCGCTCGCCATCTCTGGCGGCCCCGACAGCCTCGCCCTGCTCCACCTCTACGCCCGCTGGCGCAACACCCTCCCAAACCCGCCCGCAACCCTGGTCCTCACGGTCGATCACGCCCTGAGACCGCAATCAGCCTCCGAAGCCCAATTCGTCGCGTCCCAATCAGCCAGCCTCTGCCTACGCCACGAAACCCTCGTCTGGTCTGGCCCTAAACCCGCGCACGGCCTTTCCGCTGCCGCCCGCGACGCCCGCTATCAGCTCCTGACCGGACGCCTTGCCCGCGAACCACTATCCCCGCGCGCGCTACTCACCGCCCACACCCAGGACGACCAAGCCGAAACCTTCCTCATGCGCCTGGGCCGTGGCAGCGGCCTCGAAGGCCTCACCGCCATGCAACGCGCCCGCCCCGTCGCCAAAGACACAACTCAGCTACGCCCGTTCCTCACAATCCCAAAAGCTCGCCTCGAAGCCACCCTCCGCGCCCTCGGCCAGTCCTGGATCACAGACCCCACCAATACTGACCCCGCCTATGAACGCCCCCGCCTGCGCCGAACGGAATCAATCCGCGCCAGCGCCGGCCTCACTAACTCAGCCCTCGCCCGCACCGCATCCCGTCTCGCCCGCGCCAACGCAGCCCTTGAAACCGCAACCGGCGCGCTTGAATCTTCCGCAGTCTCGCATACACCCGGCCTCACCGCCGCCATCCACCGCCCAGCCTTCCAAACCGCCCCCCTCGAAATCCGCATTCGCCTGCTGGGACGCCTGCTGAACACTTACGGCGGCATCCACCCAGCCCCGCAATTGAGCGAAATCGAGCGCCTCGCCATCCATTTGGCCAGCGCGGACACGGCCACTACCCTCGGCGGCTGCCTTGTCATCCCCGGCGATCACGCAATCGCGATCGCCCGCGAACCAGGCCGCACCGGCCTGCCCCGCCTTGACCTCAGCCCCGGCCAATCCGCCCTCTGGGACGCCCGCTTCCACGTAACCCTCGCCCCCGCAGCCCCTGGCGCCTGCACCGTCCGAGCCCTCAGCCCGGACGAATGGACCGCGCTGCGCCGCCGGCCGTCAATCCCGCAACTCTCAACCCACGCAGCCCTCGCGCTCCCCACATTTTGGCACGCAGACCGCCTTGTCGCCGCTCCGGCGCTCTGTCTAAACGCTGAACCTACGCTCGCCCCGTTCACCCGCGCCCCGGTGTTGGAACGGCAGTTGCATACCCTCGCCCCAGACGACCAGATTCGCAGCTTTGAACCGTTATGCGAAGCCAAACCGGCTGCCGACATGGACAAGCGTTAACGCAAAGGCTGTGGGACAATCGCCATATCTGAGCGTAGTGTTGACACGAACACTTGTAGAATGCCGCACGACGGCTAAACAGAACGACGGCTAAACAGACGGTCGCCAGCAGCTGCTTGGCAAACCAGGGTGCAGACCCTATTTTGCTAAGATCACTAGGGTTAAGAGGCTAGCCTCACGTTAGAAGCCTCGCGCCGGCCCCGACAAGCTTGATCCCAAGCTTTTCCTGGGCAGATAGGGACCGATATGAATTCGAATATACAGAAGCTCGCCATCTGGGTTGCCTTGCTGGTGCTTGCGGCGGCGCTCTTCAACATCTTCAACAGTCCCGGACGCGCCAACCGCGGCCCGATGATTGGCTATTCCGAATTCTTAAATAACCTCCAATCCGGCGCCGTCTCGCAAGTGACGATCTCTGGCAACCGGATCTACGGTATCTCCAAGGAAGGCAACACGCCCTTCACCACCTTGAAGGACGAAGATCCCAAGCTGGTTGACCGTCTGCGCGAAAAAGACGTGAAATTCGAATACAAACCCTCCGAAGAGGAGCTGCCCTCGATCATGGGCGCACTCATCAACTGGTTCCCCATGCTGCTGCTGATCGGCGTGTGGGTGTTCTTCATGCGCCAGATGCAGTCGGGCTCGGGCCGCGCCATGGGCTTTGGCAAATCGCGCGCAAAGCTGCTCACCGAACGTCACGGCCGCGTCACCTTCGATGATGTCGCCGGCGTCGATGAAGCCAAAGCCGACCTCGAAGAAATCGTCGACTTCCTGCGCGACCCGCAGAAGTTCCAGCGCCTGGGCGGACGCATCCCGCGTGGCGCGCTCCTTGTCGGCCCTCCCGGCACCGGTAAAACGCTCCTCGCCCGCGCGATCGCTGGCGAAGCCAACGTCCCGTTCTTCTCCATCTCGGGCTCCGACTTCGTCGAAATGTTCGTCGGCGTCGGCGCATCCCGCGTCCGCGACATGTTCGAACAGGCCAAGAAAAACGCGCCCTGCATCATCTTCATCGACGAAATCGACGCCGTCGGCCGCCACCGTGGCGCGGGCCTCGGCGGCGGTAACGACGAGCGCGAGCAGACCCTCAACCAGCTGCTCGTCGAAATGGACGGCTTTGAAGCCAACGAAGGAATCATCCTGATCGCGGCGACCAACCGTCCCGACGTTCTCGACCCTGCCTTGCTGCGCCCAGGCCGCTTCGACCGTCAGATCACGGTCCCCAACCCCGACGTTGGCGGCCGTGAAAAGATCCTTCGCGTTCACATGAACAAGGTACCGTTGGCTCCCGACGTGGAACCGCGCATCCTTGCCCGCGGCACCCCCGGCTTCTCCGGCGCCGATCTGGCGAACCTCGTCAACGAAGCAGCCCTCCTGGCCGCGCGCCGCAACAAGCGC
>JANOVN010000401.1:0-1542 GCA_031417455.1 Hyphomicrobiaceae bacterium
GAAAGAAGCGCGTTCCAATCGGGGGCTTCGACGTAGGTGCCGACGCGGAGAGCGGGGTTGGCTTGCGGCACGCCGAGGGTCACGATCTCGCGTTTGAGGCGGACTTTTATGCGCTTGAAAGGCCGGGTTTGGCAGGCCGAGAATTTGACGTCGAGGCCAACGGAGCGGTGCTGGTTGGTCGGGGTGGATGGAGCAAGCGTTGCGGACTGGGCTGCGACTAGATCGGCGCGCAAGACGGTCAGGACGGCGTCGATGTTGTCTTTGGTCCCGGCGATGGTTCCGTTGATGCCTTCGGGGGCTACCAGCAGCGAGCCGATGATGTCGTGGCGCGTGCATGCGTCGAGGAGGCGCGCACGCAGGGCAGGCGGGTCGGTGATGGTCACGAATTGATAGAGGGCGGCGACGGTAAAGGTCATCAGGGCGCTTTCGAGTGGCGGCTCAACTCTAAAATCGAAATTGCGAGCGCGTTGTCAACCACCGCAGGTTTTAATTCCTTGACGTGGCTTAGCGTTTTATCGATGCGCCAGCCAGCGGTTAGGGCGCGAGCGATGAAGGCGGGCTGTTTTTCGCGGCCGGGGTCAGCGAGCAGGATGGTGCCGCTGGGGGTGAGTGCGCGGTCGAGGACGGTCAGGAGGGCTGCGTGGTCGTCGCCGTCGTAGGCGATGTCGGCGCCTAGGATGAGGTCGTAGCGGGCAGGGTCGTGCCAGTCGTGCCAGTCGCCGGGTTGGCGGCTGATGTTGGTGATGCCGTTGAGGGCGGCGGTGCGGGCGCAGGCGGCGAGGGCTTGCTGGTCGTGGTCGGTTTGGGTGACGGTTGCGCCGAGGGAGGCGGCGACTACGCCGGTCAGGCCGAGGCCCGCGCCGAGTTCAAGGACGGATTTGCCGGAGACGAGGGCAGGCCTTTCGGTGAGGTGTTGGGCCAGCGCGATGGCTGATTCCCAGAGCATGAGGCCGAAGGGGAACTTGGCGCTAGTGTCGGCGTGGGCGAGGAGGGCGTCTTCATCATCGACGGTGTCGACCAGCCAGGTGCGGTTGCCGATGGGGATCTGGCGGCGCCCGAGGGGTAAGTTATCCGTCATTTCATCCTATTATCGTTAGTTTGGCAGCGTTTGTGATATAGGTTGGCTGCTTGAATTGGAACATTCGCCATGACCGCACAGCGTAAGTTGCCGGAAGCCCCGATGTCCCTGGACGAATTTTTCGCCTGGGACGGAGGGGGGCATGTGGGCAAACTCGAATTGGTCGATGGCGTGGTTCGCGCGATGGCACCTGCGAGCGCGACGCACAGCATTATTCAAGGAAACCTTCTGTTTGCCATTAAAGCCCATTTGCAGGGGAGCCGGTGCCGCGTAGGACCGGAGGCACCGATTATACCTCCGATGGCGCGCCGAATTAATGCCCGCGCGCCCGATTTAGCCGTTACGTGCGCGCCGATTTCGGATAGTCCGGTTTTTGAAGATCCGGTGCTGATTGTCGAGGTCTTGTCGCCAAGTAATGAAGCTGAGACGTGGGAAAGTATTCATGCGCTTGCTGGGCTCGTTTC
>JANOVN010000402.1:0-4316 GCA_031417455.1 Hyphomicrobiaceae bacterium
TGAGAACAAGATCGATCCGCTGGCCGACGCCGAAACCGTCGAAACCGAATTGATGCTGGCCGATTTGGAGAGCTTGGAAAAGCGCAGCGTCGCCAACGAGAAGAAGGCGCGCGGCGGGGATAAGGAAGCGAAGTTGCTACTCGGCGTGATCGAGAAGGTTCTGCCCGTGCTGCGTGAGGGTAATCCGGCGCGCACCGTGGTAGCGTCCATGACCGAGGATGAAATCCCGGTGTTCAAGGGCTTGCAGCTTTTGACGTCGAAGCCGGTCGTTTACGTGGGCAACGTCGAGGAAGCGTCGGCGGCCAACGGCAACGCGTTTTCGGCGCGGGTTGCGGAATTTGCCAAGAAGGAAGGCGCGCAGTCGGTTGTGATTTCAGCCAAGATCGAGGCGGAATTTGCAGGTTTGCCTGAGGCGGATAGACTAGAATTCCTCAAGGAAATGGGCCTTGAAGAGCCGGGGTTGAACCGGTTGATCCGGGCTGGATACTCGCTGCTCGACCTCGTGACCTATTTCACGATAGGTCCGAAAGAAGCGCGCGCTTGGACCATCATTCGCGGCACTAAAGCTCCGCAGGCGGCTGGCGTTATTCATACGGACTTCGAAAAGGGATTTATCCGTTCGGAGACCATCGCGTGTGCCGATTACATCGAGCACAAGGGCGAAACCGGCTGCAAGGACGCCGGCAAGTTCCGGCTGGAAGGCAAGGAATACGTGGTGAAGGACGGGGATGTGCTGCATTTCAGGTTCAATACTTGATTTGCCTCACGCGCCGAAGCGCTCCGGCGGGGCGGCGCTCGCGCCGGGTCGGGTTCGCTCCCTGCCCTGCGGGCGAAGTAAGAAGTTGGGTTAACCGTGCGTGAAGAAGTATTCGATGTTGTGATCCTGGGCGCGGGGGCGGCGGGGTTGATGTGTGCGCTGACGGCGGGGCAGCGCGGGCGCAAGGTTTTGCTGATCGAGCATGCCGATCAGGTGGGGTCGAAGATCCTGATTTCGGGCGGCGGGCGCTGCAACTTTACCAATCTCGATTGCGTGCCCACACGGTTCATTTCGGACAATCCGCATTTTTGTAAATCGGCGCTGGGGCGCTATACGGCGGCTGATTTTGTTGGGCTCATTGAGCGGCATAAAATTGCCTATCACGAGAAGACGCTGGGCCAGTTATTTTGCGATGGCTCGGCGCGGGCTGTGGTGGCGATGCTGCTGGCGGAATGTGCGCGCGGGAACGTCAAAATTTTGTTGAGTGAAACAGTGACGAATGTTTCGCGTGGCGAAGCGTTTCGCGTGGAGACAAATAGGGGAAGTTTTACCGCGCCTTCGTTGGTGCTGGCGACGGGCGGGCTTTCTATCCCAAAGATGGGAGCGACGGGGTTCAGTTATGATCTGGCGCGGCAGTTCGGGTTGCGGGTGACGGCGACGCGACCCGGGCTGGTGCCGTTTGCGGCGGGGGCTTCAAACGAATTCGATGTGTCGCTTGCCGGTGTTGCGCTGGAGGCGATCGTATCGTTTGGCAAGCAGCGGTTCCGCGAGAATATTCTGTTCACGCATCGCGGCATGTCGGGGCCGGCGATTCTGCAGATTTCATCGTATTGGCGGCCGGGCCAAGAGATTTCGCTCGATCTGACGGCGGGTCGCGACATTGCGGCGTTTTTGATCGAGCGTAAGAAGTCTCGCGCGAAGTCTATGCCGCAGACGGTGCTTGCTGAGGCCGTTCCGGCGCGGTTGGCGCAGGTGCTGGCGGGGCATTTGCCGGCCAGCGAGATGGCGAATATCGCTGACAAGACGTTGGTGGCGTTTGCCGCACAGATGCGGGCATGGCCCTATCAGCCCGTGGGTACTGAAGGCTATGCGAAGGCCGAAGTGACGTGCGGAGGGATCGATACGCGCGATCTGTCGTCGAAGACGATGGCGGCGACAAACGGCTGCGGGCTCTTTGCTATCGGGGAGGCGGTCGATGTGACGGGTTGGCTCGGCGGGTATAATTTTCAGTGGGCGTGGTCGAGCGGCTGGTCGGCGGGCCAGGCGGTTTGAGAGGGGCTACCGGTAAAACTAAGGCACCGCCGCGCCGCTCCCCTACGCCGCGCATGGCCGGGAGGGGGGAGCAAGGCGACCCGGCGTCAGGCTGATTTAGTGCCGCGAAGGCCGTCGGCGCAATGAGCCCGCGTGGTCCCTACATGGTAGGTGGGCACCGTGTGCCAAGAGCCACGGCTCAAGGCAGGGACAGCACCCTAGCGGATCTTATAGGCCCCCGGGTCATATATGCTCCTAACGAGCCCCGCAGCCTTTATAAGGTAGTCGCTTTTGGGCGTGATTCCAAGGGTGAAGGTTGGTCGCCCCCAAATGAAATCCGCCCAAATGAATTGCGCCCAGTTCAGGCCACCCAGTTCAGGCCGCACTGGGTTTGCGGTGGCGGGTTGGGGCCGCCGCCGAGGTATCGCTGGCAGGTGCGCTGGCGGATGCTTCGCGGGCTTCGAACAGTTCGTCGGCTAGCATTAGGGCTGCCATGACCAGGAGGCGGTCGTCTGTGGTACGGCCCAGGTCCCGGCTCAACTGATCGACTTTGGTCCGGACGTAGTCGCCGAGGGCTTTGATGCGGACCTCCTCGCCATCGCCGCACACGAAGCGATAGCTCCTGCCCATCAGCGTTATGGCGACCTGGCCCATGTCGAAGCTTACCCCTTAGGATTTGTCCTGCAGTACGGTGGTCAGTGAATCGATGACCCAGTCGATGCGGTCGATGGCGGTCTTGCGTGCGGCGTCGAGGGTTGCGATTTGGGATTTTGCGGCGGCGAGTTCGGCTGCCAGGGCGTCGCGTTCGTGTTTCAGCTCGGCGACGCTCGCTTCAAGCCGTTCGATGGACGATTCCAGCCCTTTGGGGACGTTCGTGCGCGCAGTCTTTGCCATAGCAAGTGCTGGGGGGACAGAACGCGGCGGGGCCGCTTTGGTTGGTCGTTGTTTGCTCATATTGCTTTCGGCCATTGGCCCATTTTGCCTTTCTGTAACCTTCTGAGACCCTAAGGGGTGTTTTTGAAGGCGAGGTGGCAGCCGATTCCACTACTGAGGCGGAGTCTAAGGGCCCGCGTTGCGAAGCGTCAATGCGTGAGGCGCTTTATGCGCACCAAAAGGCGGGACAAACTTCGCGTCCTGTTAGGCAAAGTCATTATGACGGATTGACATTCGAGGGCTGGATTTTGTTAATGACGCCCGAATTCCCGGTGTGCTGGCGTTCGACATTTGGGCTATGGGGTGGGCGTGACCGTGTGGCACGGGCACCACGGTCCGAAGGTGCATTATTACGCCCCCATCACACTTCTTTTTACAATCGCAACTGGAGAACATTGGTATGACCGTGAACGTCGCGATCTCGGGTTTTGGGCGTATTGGCCGCAACGTGCTGCGGGCGCTGGCCGAGTCCAAGCGGTCCGACGTGCGGGTCGTCGCCATCAACGATCTCGCTTCGCCCAAGGATAACGCCCACCTGTTCAAGTATGACAGCATCCATGGGCGTTTCCCCGGGCATGTCCACGTCGAGGGCGATATGCTCGATGTGGGGTTGGGTTACAAGATCAAAGCGCTGGCCGAACGCGACCCCAAGAAGCTGCCGTGGAAAGACCTCGGCGTCGATCTTGTGATGGAATGCACCGGCATTTTCACCGACAAGGACAAGGCTGGCGTGCATTTGGAAGCCGGTGCCAAGCGCGTGCTGGTGTCGGCACCGTCCAAGGGTGCCGATTTGACCGTCGTGTATGGCGTCAACGACAACAAGTTGACCAAGGAGCATCTCGTCGTTTCGAACGCCTCGTGCACCACGAACTGTCTGGCACCTGTCGCCAAGGTTTTGAATGATCTGTGCGGCATCCAATCGGGGTTCATGACCACGATCCACGCCTACCCCAACGATCAGCGGATTCTCGATCAGGTGCATAGCGATATGCGGCGCGCGCGGGCAGCCGCTCAATCGATGATTCCGACGACGACGGGCGCTGCCGCCGCCGTCGGCCTCGTGTTGCCGGAACTCAAGGGTAAGCTCGACGGGACTTCGATCCGCGTGCCGACGCCGAACGTGTCGTGCGTCGATTTGAAGTTCATTCCGGGGCGTGAAACGACCATCGCCGAAATCAACGCCGCTTTGAAGCACGCGAGCGAAGGCCCAATGAAGGGCATTCTCAGCTATGTCACCGAGCCGCTGGTGTCGATCGACTTTAATCACTCGCCGTACTCGTCGAACTTTGATTCGACGCAGACCGCCGTCGTGGATGGCAAGTTGTGCCGCATCCTGACGTGGTATGACAACGAGTGGGGCTTCTCCAACCGTATG
>JANOVN010000403.1:0-3442 GCA_031417455.1 Hyphomicrobiaceae bacterium
GTGTCGCCTGCCATCGGCGCGCGCGATATGGACCGGGCGCGGCGACTGTCAGTCAACTCGTTTTTGACGACGCTGATCGTGGCTTCGTTGTCGAGTTTGCTGGTCTGGCTGTTGATCCCGTGGGCGCTGCGGACGCTGGGGGCGACGGGGCGGACGTTTGAACTGTCGGCGACGTATCTCAACATCGTGGTGCCGTCGTTGACGCCGTTGGCACTGGGGATGACGGCGTCGGGCGTGTTGCGGTCGGTCGGAGATGCGCGTCGCGCGATGAATGTCACGCTGATCGGGGCGGTCATCAATGTGATCCTCGATCCGATCCTGATCTTCTGGATGGGGTGGGGGCTCGAAGGGGCGGGTATTGCCAGCGTCATTGCGCGGTTTGGGGTGATGGCGGTCGGGTTTTACGGCGTGATCGTGGTGCACAAGTTGATCGAATGGCCGCATTGGGGGATGTTTGCCAACGATGCGGTGCTGATTTCCGGGATCGCGGTGCCGGCAATCATGACCAACATCGCGACGCCGGTTTCGAATGCGTACGTGACGTATGCGATCTCGCAGTTCGGCGATAGTGCGGTGGCAGGGTGGACGACCATCGGGCGCGTGTTGCCGGTGGCGTTCGGGGCGGTTTATGCGCTGTCGGGAACCATCGGGCCGATCCTGGGGCAGAACTATGGGGCGGGCGAAGGCGCGCGGATGCGCGAGGCGTTCGGGCTGGCATTGAAGGTGATGGCGGCTTTTACGGCGGTGGCTTGGCTGGTCATGGCATTTGCGGCGTATCCAATTGCGCGGGCGATGCATGCCACGGGGGATGCGGAGCAATTGATCGTTTTGTATTGTCGCTGGTTGACGCCGCTCTTCGTGTTCTTAGGGGCGCTGTTCATCGCGAACGCGGCGTTCAATACGCTGGGCCGACCTAAGACGTCGATGGTGCTGAATTGGGGACGAGCGACGATTGGGACGGTGCCGTTTGTGATGGCGGGCGGATATTTTGGTGGCGCGGGCGGAGTGCTGGCCGGGCACATGATCGGCGGCATCGTGTTCGGTGTGATTGGCGTTATGATGTGCTACGCGATGATTGATAAGCTCGCGGCCCGGGTAGGGAAGTAGTGAATTTCTGTGGGTCGGGTCAACGAAGTCGGCCCAACTCTGGACAAATCTGGTTGTTTCGTCGCGCAAGTGCTTGACCCAACCCATGAGGTGGGACGAATGAGGGATAAGCAGAGGGATTGGGTGTGACTGGTCGGCAGCGTTTACAGGTGTCTGAGTTGAGCAAGTCGTTGGTCGAGCTGCCGCGGTTGCAGAAGCGTGTCATACTCGTGTTGAGCGATGTCGTGCTGCTCGCGGTCGTGATGTTTTCCGTCGTCTGGCTGCGGCGGTTTTCGTTCGATGAGACGACGTTTGCCGGGCGTATTCTGCTGGCGGTGGCGCCGGTCATTACGGTTGCGACGTTTGGGATGTCGGGGTTGTACCGGCTGGTGACGCGCTACATCGGCTACCGGGGGACGACGAAGATTGCGGGCGGCGTCGCGCTGTCGACTTTGATCTGGGCGCTGCTGGTGTTCCTGTCGGGCCAGGAAGGCGTGCCGCGCTCGGCGATCATGCTGTACGCGCTGTTTGGGACACTCGCGATTTTGGGTAGCCGCCATGTGTCGGCGTGGATGCTGAAGAGTGCCGGCGTGCCGATCCCGTATCTGCCGGAGGAAACGCCGGTTAAGCGGGTGCTGATCTATGGCGCGGGGCAGGCGGGCGTTCAACTGCTCGGCGCGATGGCTGGCGTGGCGGACCGGAAGGTGGTTGGATTTGTCGATTCCCAACCTTCGATGTGGGGTCAGTACGTCGGGGGGGTGAAGGTTTACCGGCCCGAGAAAATTTTATCGCTGGTCGAGAAGCGGTCGGTGAATGAGGTTTTGCTCGCATTGCCGTCGGACCAGCGCAGCGAGCGGCGGCGGATCATCGAGCAGCTCAAGGGGAAGCCGGTTCTGGTCAAGGTCCTGCCAGCGCTCGAGGATATCGCGAGCGGCCGGATCAGTTTTTCAGATCTGCGGGCGATAGACGTGGACGATCTGCTAGGGCGCGATCCGGTGCCGCCGTTGGGCGATCTGCTGGAGCGCAATATCAAGGAAAAAGCGATCCTGGTGACTGGTGCTGGCGGGTCGATCGGCTCAGAACTGGTGCGGCAGATTTTGCGGCAGAAGCCCAAGCGGCTGGTGCTTCTCGATAACAGCGAGATCGCGCTGTTCAATATCGAGCGGCAGGCGCGGGAGATCATCGAAGGGCTTTATCGGGGACGGCCCGCGCCGGTGATCGTGGGTGTGCTGGGGTCGGTGTTGGATGCGGCGGCGATCACGCAGACGCTCACCGACAACAAGATCGAAACAGTGTTTCACGCGGCGGCTTACAAGCATGTGCCTATCGTGGAAGCAAACCCGATTGCGGGACTTGAGAACAACGTGTTTGGAACGGGTGTGCTGGCCGAGTGCGCCGAAGCGTGCCGGGTCGAGCGGGTGGTTTTGATTTCAACCGACAAGGCGGTGCGGCCGACCAACGTGATGGGGGCGAGCAAGCGATTGTCGGAGCTCATCTTGCAGGCGCGGGCGAATGAACCTGGGTGCCGGACCGTTTTCACGATGGTGCGGTTTGGCAATGTGCTGGATAGCTCGGGGTCGGTGGTCGGGCTGTTTCGCGGGCAGATCCGGGCAGGCGGGCCGGTCACCGTCACGCATCCAGAAGTTACCCGCTATTTCATGTCGATTCCGGAGGCGGCGGGGCTGGTCATCCAGGCGGGTGCGATGGCGACTGGAGGCGAGGTGTTCGTGCTGGAGATGGGCGATCCGGTGAAGATCGACGATCTCGCCAAGTTGATGATCCGGCTTACGGGACTGGAAATCAAAACCGACGAGCGGCCCGATGGCGATATCGCGATTGCTTATACGGGACTGCGTCCGGGCGAGAAATTGTATGAAGAGCTGTTGATCGGGGCGAACACACAAAGCACCGAGCACCCGCGCATCATGCGGTCGGATGAGCCGCATCTTTCGACGGCGGAATTGAAGTGCGAGCTCGATGTGCTACATGCGGCGATGGGGTTGCGCGATGTCGCGGCGATCCAGGCCGTGTTGATGCGAACGGTGGAGGGCTACCGGCCCGATCCGTTGTTGCTTGAGGCGGCGCATCCCGCGGTCACGGCTGCGGCGCCGTCGCGGACATTGCATTGACGGCGGGCGTTGTGGGTGGGGACCGACATGGCTGAGACGCACGTAATGGCGGCATTGCAAGGTCCGGGGGCGCGGATTGCAGCAGTCCAACGGGTTGGAGGCGCTGGAGCTGCGCTGCGCCGCGTGGCGTTGGTGGCTGGGTCGGGGCAGCAGCTTTGGCGGCTGCGCGGCGGGTTGATTGGGGCCATCCGGGCTCATCGTCATTCGGTGACGTGCTTTGCGGCTGG
>JANOVN010000404.1:0-5628 GCA_031417455.1 Hyphomicrobiaceae bacterium
CCCACACTCGGTCGCGTCGTTGACAACGCCAGCGTCACGTTGTTCCAGGCTTCGCCCGTCGTCTGTGTAATCGCAGCCCGCCGGGTCAAATCAAGCTTGGGTGCCACACTCTTCGACCCCGTTGCCAGCCGCGCATCATAAAACGCCGTCCACGACGCCGACGGCACCTGATAGCGCACGACCACGTCCGCTTCCAACGCAGCCCCTGCATTCACGAACACCGCAACCTCGGTCCGCTCTTCCTTGCCCGGTGCGATCGCATGCAGCTTGCCTTGCAAATCCTTGATCTGCCGGTCAACTTCACGGATCTTCGCGTGCCCCTCGAGTTCCATACGTTTCGCATCGACCGTCCCCGACCCGATGGTCCCAAGAACGGCCTTCCAATCCGTTGGCGGCGAATTCGTCAACTGCGGCGGCGGCACCTTCGGCAGCTCGGCCAAGTTCGACAGCAGGGTCCGCTGCGTCTCGGCCGCATGCACCTGCCCCTCATGCAACGCCCGCGTATCGCGCAGCGCCTCAATCTGATCTTCCAATTTCCGCCGCTCGGCATCGCTCGCCGCCGGGTCGCCACGCGGCACGAACATCCGCTTGGTATCGACCGACCCGATCTCCAGCTTACCAGCAGATTTGCCCTCGACCCGGATCGACCCAGGAATTGCCTGAGCCGGCAAATCGGGGAACACGATCCGCCCCTCACCGGCCACCAGCTTCACCTTCGCCGCCCGCGTAACCTCCGCCCCGGACGGAAACACAGTCACGGCCTCGAGGGCCGAACTGGCAACGACATCGGCCGCCATCGCGCCTCCCCCACCCAGCCCAATCGCTGAAAAAACCACAACGGTCGTCAAACGCATGGCAATAAACCCCTGGTTCATATGCTGAAATTCACGCCCAACTGAGAAACAGCGAACACGATCTAATTAAGGCAATCGCTCAACCTGTGCAGCCATCCCCCGGCAATTTCCAGCAAGCACGCGCAAGCTCTCACCCGCGCGCTCAAAGCCCCGCCCAAAATCAAATCCGCGGCCTGACACCGACGATCTTCCAATCCATCCCGGTAAACGCAACGTCGGTGTTCACGTCAGGCTCTGTCGCCGCTGTATCCTTAGCAACCCCGACCGAGAATCCGAGCGGACCATTCATGGAAAACCGCTTGATATTCGCCGTCGAGAATGAAGCCTTCCCCCCAGACGCTGCGGCAGGCGCTGGCGCAACCGGTGCCGTCTGTCCCGGTGCGTCCTTCTTGCCCAATAACCCGCCAAGCTTTCCCCCCAGCAGATCATTCAGCCCGCCTGGCTTTCCCCCACCGCCGCCACCAAGCACGCCCGCAAGCCCACCCAGGCCACCGCCGCCACCCATCTTTTCCGACAAGATGACCGAGATCGTTTTGCGCATATCGCCGCCGTCCCGGTAAATCCGCATCAAGCTTTCCGGCGTCACAATGGTTGCCAGCGCCAGCTCAACGAGCTTGGGCACCATCTGCGTCTTAAGCTGCCCAAGCAGCGCAGCGTTTTCAGCCCCGCCCTGCGCAACGGCGGCCGCGACCGCTCTCTCCACCTCGGTCGTCACAGCAGGTGTCAGCGACTGGCGCACACTGGGAAAATCAACCTTTGCAGCGAGCAGCGGAACATTATCGCTGTTGAGGGCGTTTTTGACAGACATCAAACTGTAGGCTGGCCACGCCACATAGAACCCGAGCAGAACCAGCAACCCAACCCCTAAGATTTTCGCCATAAATCGTCTCCCGTTGATCAGTTCCCGCTTCATAAATCATTTACCAGCCTGATACGGCAAAATATTTACGGTTAACCGGCATGATGAACTCAATCTAAGCGGGCAAAAACCCGCCCCAAGTTGAAGTCGGATCGGACAACGAGCGATAGCCGGTTTCGGTGGGTATGATTCGCATCGTCTGCGGACTGTTGCATCGCAGCGCTGTGTTCAAGATGTCACAGGGCGTGTTCGTGGCGTCATGAATGCTAACATGAGGTCTTATGGCCAAATAGTTGGACTGGCGCGCTTATTGCGTTCATGTAACACTCAGATGACATGTGCAACTATGAAGCAGCCATTAAGACACTCTGCCACTTGACCTCAACTCTATGTGATCTTGCACTGCACGGACTGCGTTCAAGCGACTTGCTAACGTCCATCTCTGGCCGGAAAGGGTAACTGACTTGAACTACCTTGGATATGAACTGGCCCACGCGTTCTTCACGCCTCTGCGCTTCTGGTCGTCCGCCACACGTTTGGCGCTCGACAACCCATTCGGCATGCTATCGCTCAACCCGTTCTCGAAAAGCCTGTCCGCTGCTCTCGAAGTTTTCGAGTCGATGACGAAGCGTTATGGCAAGCCCGTCTTCAACCTGCCTGAAACGTCGATCAACGGCGTTCACGTCGGCATCACCGAACGCGTTGTTTTATCAAAGCCGTTCTGCAATCTGGTCCATTTCGAGCGCGATGTAGCAACCGCTGGCAAGCGCAACGACCCCAAAGTGCTGCTGATCGCACCGATGTCGGGCCATTACGCGACGCTCCTGCGCGGCACCTGCAAAGCGATGATGGTCGACCACGAACTCTACGTCACCGACTGGACCGACGCCCGTCAGGTTCCCGTCGCCGAAGGCCGCTTCGACCTCGACGACTTCATCGACTACGTCATCGAGATGGTCCAATTCCTCGGTCCCAACACGCACATCATGGCTGTCTGCCAGCCAGCCGTCCCAGCCCTCGTCGCGACCGCAGTCATGGCCAAGCTGAACATGGCGATCCAGCCAGCCTCCCTGACACTCATGGGCGGCCCGATCGACACCCGGCGCAATCCAACCGCTGTCAACAAGTTGGCGTCGGAAAAGCCCATTACCTGGTTTGAACGCAACGTGATCTCGGTGGTCCCGTTCCCCCACCTTGGCTGCATGCGCCGCGTTTATCCTGGCTTCGTCCAGTTGACCGGCTTCATGACCATGAATCTTGAGCGTCATCAAACCGCTTACCGCGACCTGTTCGACGACCTCGTCAAGGGCGACTGCGACAGCGTTAACCAGCACCGCGAATTCTACGACGAATATCTGGCCGTCATGGATCTCCCCGCCGAGTTCTACCTCCAGACCGTCAAGACCGTGTTCCAAGATCACGCTCTGCCCAACAAGACCATGATGCACCGCGGCATGCTGGTCGACTGCAGCGCGATCAAGCGTACAGCCATCATGACCATCGAAGGCGAGCGCGACGACATCTGCGGCGTCGGCCAGACCGAAGCGGCTCACGACCTCTGCACAGGCCTTCCAGCCGACGAACACTTCCACTATCTCCAGCCCGGCGTCGGCCATTACGGCGTGTTCAACGGCACGCGGTTCCGCACCGAAATCCAGCCGCGCATCCGCGAAATGATCCGCACCATCGAAGCCCGCCGCAAGGGCGAGAAGGCGCATGTCAGCAACATCGAAACGGCACCCGAAATTGTCCTGAAGCCCAATCAACGGCCTCAACTGGCAAGCCGCTGGGAAGATACCCCGATGTTTGGCAAGCCAAACTAACCGGCCCTGACAAACACTGAAATATCAAACCCGCGCTCCCCTGGAGCGCGGGTTTTTTTTGCAAGCGGGTTTTTATGCAAGCGGGTTTTTATGCAAGATTGCCATCCCGGACGTGGCACAGCGCAGACTCATACCAAACCGCATAAGTACTGACTTATGCGGTTTGGTATCCGCGCGTGGGGTTGGTGGGGCGGCCACGCGCAAAGCAAAGAGAATACCAGCCCGCAGCCTGTCGAACGAAGAGTCAACAATTCTGCGGGCTGGTATCAGGCCCCAGTGGCAACACTCAGGCACATCCACCACTGCCGCCGCAAGGGCCGGGAGCCAAGCGACCCGCGGCGAGCCGCGTCCCGACCGAAGCGCCATGCGCGTGAGGTCAAATGTTGCCCTGCGATATCGGCACCAACGCGCTCCGCCCGCGCTTGCTGACCAGCTTGTCGAGCATCAGATAGATCACCGGCGTCGTATAAAGTGTCAGCACCTGCGACACGATCAAACCGCCGATGATGCAAAACCCTAGCGGCCGCCGCAGCTCCGACCCCGGCCCCTCCGCCATTGCCAGCGGCATCGCCCCCAGCAAACTCGCCAGCGTCGTCATCAAAATCGGCCTGAACCGCTCGATGCAGGCCCGCTCGATTGCCTCCTCGGCGGACAACCCAAGCCGCCGCTGCGCATCCAGCGCGAAATCGACGAGCATGATCCCGTTCTTTTTCACGATCCCGATCAGCAAGATGATCCCGATCAGCGCAATGACCGACAACTCCATCCCGGCAAACCACAACGCCAGCAGAGCACCAAGCCCCGCCGACGGCAGCGTCGAAATGATCGTCAGCGGATGCACGAAGCTTTCGTACAGGATGCCGAGCACGAGATAGACCGCAAGCAAGGCCCCTGCGATCAGCAACGGCTGAGCCGCAGCATTGGCGACAAACGCCTTGGCGTCCCCCGCAGGCTCCGCATTGACCGATGCCGGTAGAGCGAGCCCGGTAATTGCCTTGCCGATGGCCCGCGTCGCATCGTCGAGCTTGCCGCCCGGTGCCAGACTATACGTCACCGTCACCGCCGCAAACGGCCCCGTATGATTGACGACCAGTGGCGCGAGCCCTCGCGTCACCTTGATGAGGTTCATGATCGGCACCTGCACACCGTTGCCGCCCGGCACATAGATCCGCGACAGATCGCCGATATCGCGCTGAAATTGAGGATCGATCTCCAGCACGACCTTGTACTGATTGCGCGTGCCATAGATCGTCGCTATCTGGCGCTGCGCAAACGCATTGTTGAGGGCTGTGTCGATCGCACCAATCGAAACGCCAAGTCGCGCCGCCGTCATCCGATCGATGGTGACCTTCGCCTCCAGCCCGCCCTGCAACCGGTCCGTCGAAACATCCGCCAGGTCGGGCAACGTCTTGAGCGCGTCAACGACCTTGGGAACCGCCGCGTTCAACTCTTCGATGTCCTGCCCCCACAATGTATACTGATAGCTCGACTTGCCAGCCCGCGCCCCGACCCGCACATCCTGGGCCGCATTGAGATAGACCGAAATCCCCTCGAGCTTGGAAAGCTTGGCTCGCATCCGGTCGATCACCGCCGTCGTCGGCATCCGTCCGCGCTCGGCCAACGGCTTCAAGTTGATGAACACCCGGCCCTGGTTCATAGCGCCCGACATCGGTCCCGCCGCCCCGACCGACCCGCCCATCGCCGCCACCGCCGGGTCCGCCATGATGATCTCGGTCGCCCGGTCCTGCAACTTGACCATTGCCGCATACGAGATATCCGCCGCCGCTTCCGTTTGGGCCATGATGAACCCGGTGTCGTCTTGCGGAAAAAATCCCTTTGGCAACGAGATATAGAGTTGAACCGTCATCGCAAGGCAGGCAGCCAGGCTCAGCAGCGCCAGCGCCCGATGATGCAAAACAGAGCGCAACGTCCGCCCATACCCGGCAATCAGCCAGCCAAGCCCGCCCTCGAACACCAAGTCGAACCCATTCGGCTTTTTCTTCTCTGCCTTGCTGAAATATGCACAGATCATCGGCGTCACCGACAGCGAAACAATCGTCGAAACCAGAATCGCATAGACCAGCGTCCACGA
>JANOVN010000405.1:0-10719 GCA_031417455.1 Hyphomicrobiaceae bacterium
CGACGCGATTGCGTTCAAACATCTGGGCCACGTCTCCATCTTGCCGGCATGCCGCCGCCTGCAGCGCGCAGGACGCTGGTTGGCAACTTAACACCCTCACTGGCAAACGCCGGGTTAACGCCGCCCCCAATGCCACATGAACGCCAGATAAAGCGGGAGTTCAGGATGAGTTCAGACGGCGTGGCTCATGTTGGCTGCATCAACTGCGCTAGCGGGCTTGTTTGTGCCCCGGGCGCCAACATAGGAGGATAGCGTGTACTCAAAGTCGGTTTCCGGTGTACTCATTGCCGTCGTTGCCGGTGTCGCTTTGGCTGGTCCTGCAAACGCCCATTCAGCGACCCAGATCCGCCAGGAAGCAATTGAAAAGCGCGGAGGGGCTCAGGCCGAGGCTATCGTTTCAGGCCGCAAGGACGGCAGCCTGACTTGGTGGGAACGCGCCCGCCTTGTGCGCGAACAACGCCGGATCACCAAGCTCGAAGGGCAGGTTCTTGCTGACGGTCGGATCACAAAGGGCGAATATCTGGCGGTGAAGGCTGCCCAAAACGATGCGCGCGATCACATCAAAGCCGACGAGCACAACCAGTATGTGCGCGGCTGGTGGTGGCGGACGTTTGGACGTTGAGGACGTTTGGCACTTCGCGCTTGGGCTACCGCGCACACCCGTTTGGGGGAAAGTTTTCCCCCAAACCCCCTTTCTTTTTAAGATCAAGGAAGCAAGCGGCGGCCCTACCTATCCAACCGCTCATGGGTAAATGGGCCGGGCTCGGATTGGCCGATGGCGAAGCCTTGCTTGCGCCACCAGCCGTCGAGCTTGAGGGCGGCTTCGATGTCCTGGTAGCCATTTAGGGTGGTCGGCGCGGGGTGATTGCGGACGCGGTCCAGCACGACGTCGCGGAGGAAACTGGTCTTGGTCATCACGGCGCAGTTCGACCAATTGATGTAGTTCGACCGGGTCAGCCAATTGCCGTGCGCGGTCTTTTCGATCACGCGGGGATGGCGCAAGGTCGGATCCTCCTCGGCGTAAATCGCACTGCCTCGCAGGCTGCTGCGGCGGATATCCTCATAGGCGCGCACCAGCGGATTTGTCATCGCGCGGCGCTGTGAAGGATCGGTGCCGAGCGGCCAGACCACGTTGAAGCGCTGCTCATAGCGTTGCCTTCGCCAGAACGGATCGCCGGGTTGGCGGCGCGAGCGCATCATGAAGACTGGTACGTCGCGCGCGTTCATGTCGGCGAGCGCTGAAGTCAGCATTGCGATGAGGCCGGCACGACCGGTCGCCAACGTATTGTCGTTTTCCAGCGACAGGATGAACGGCGTGCGAACCTTAGCCGATACCGCATCGACCGCGCCGAAGATGCCCGTGTTACTCGGCGTGCCCGAATGCTCGAAGCCAAAACGCTCCGCGATGGAGATATCGGCGGGGCTGATCTCGTTGAAATGTATCCGCTTGGCGGCAAACAAATCGAGGATGCCGGCAGCTTCGTAGGACTCGAGGGTCTTGCGGATCGTCGCCTGGGCCTTCCAGCTGATCATGGTCAGCGTCAGCTCGCCGAACAGGGGCGCGACTGGCGTTGTGGTTACGGACGCTCCCGGCATCGGCTTAAGCTCCACGCTTCCAACGCCACACGAGATAGGCAAGCGCAAGGGCACCCAGCACCCAGCCCGCCTTTTGCAGCGTGCGCCGCACTGTCTTACGGATCTTGAACTGGCCGCGGCTCGCTTGGAAGTGTTCGATGGTTGGGTCGGAGCCGGGGGCGTCGAAGATTTTATAATAGTCGGGCGGCAATACTGTGATGGAGACGCCCGCCATATCGGCGAAGGCCATATAGACGAGGTCTTCGTCCACGGTCGTCGCGGTCGCCTTGGCTTCCCCGTCTTTCCAGAGCTTGGCGAACTTGCGGCCACCCGGCGTATTGCGCACGGCAACGGTGCCGGCCGATATCCGCAGGTACCATTTGCCCCGCTCCTTTGTGGGATGGAACAACAGCGTTACATCGGACGTCATGTCGTCGAAGGCTTTGAGCGGCTTTCGGACAACCGCGTCGGCATCGAGGTAGACGATGTCGGTGCCTTTGAACTTGTGAAGGCAATAGTCGACGAACACCGGCTTCATGCGGGTGTTGGCTTCCCAGCCGCCGCGCGGTTCGTAGCGCTTCAGGAAGTGATTGATCTTCTGGGCTTCCAGCGACGCCTTAAGCGACAGGATCTGGGGCAGGTAGTTGGGGGTATAAAAGCCGCAGGCAATGTAGCTCTGCCCGCCCTCGAGCCAGGAATATTCCTCTGGCAACGCTACTTCTGGTTCGACATCATTCATCCGTCAGACTTCCCCACTGCGAACCTCATCATCCCCCTTATTGCTCAGAACTGATCATTCCGTCCAATAGTCCGCGATCCAATCGGCTGGCCGAAAGCGTCGCAGGGTCGGGCGGAACGATCGCCCCGTGCCGACGCGCTTCTTTGGCTCGTGTTCGCCACGCAAGGCCGAGCCTGGCGTAACCGAGCCGTAGAACACGAGGATCTTACCGCCCTTGGGCTTCTCCGGTTTGGCAAAAAAGCGCGCGACACGATTGGCTGGCAGACAATTAAGATTGAACGGCGGCACCCATTCGGGCGGCCAAAACGCCACTTCATCGACAGCCTTGGTGAGGAAATTCTGTTCCTTGGAGGCATACGTTTCGATAATGACCTGCGGCGGCGTGGCATGGAAGCGATCCAGAACCGCGCTTTCGGCACCAATGAAGTAGCGGACCACCGAGCTGTTGCCGTAGCCCTTCTCAGGGTCTTTCCACTCGCGGATGATAAGAAAGCGCCCGGGATAGCTGAACAGCTCATCGATGTTGGCGAGAATGACGAGATCGAGATCGAGGAACAACGTCATGCCCGTAAGGCCGCCGAGGTCCTTCTGCATCAGGCCGAGCTTGGGCCAGTATTTGCCGAGTGCTGGATCATATTCCACCTTGGGAAGAGGCTGGCACTCGACTTCGCCACGGATGCCGGAAGCGTCGTCGGTGAAGCAAACAAAACGAACATTCCACGCCGTGTTGCGCTTGACCATGCCGTACAGCCGGTTGACGAACATCGCTGGATAGCGGTCGCCCCATTTCATGCAAACGACGTTGACAGCGCGGGTGCGCTGCGCCGCATCGAACGCTGCCTGCCAGGACGCCGAATGCGGGGACGGAGCCGGGCTCATGGTCGTGGCAGGTTGCTGATCGGACACGTTGAATTCACCCCTTGGCACTCACCATTTGCGTTCGGTCCGACTTGTATACGCTGGGCGCACGCAATGCCAGACTGAGCCACTAACTGCTTAGAGCATTGAGAACGAATGTCTGCGGGGGTGGACCATGGAAATGTGTTCCGCCACCTCTTCTAGCTCGGGCGGAGGGATGCTGGGTCAATGTTTTGTCGGAGGTTCGCCGCGCGAGGGGCCGAAGAGGGCGGCGAGTTCGGCTTTGGTGGCGACCTTGCCGGTCATTCCAGCGGCTGGCGTGCGACCGTCGGCGTCGATCACCGGGCCGGGTGCAACGGCTGCAACAAGGCGCGCCCAGACATGGGGTTCGCAGCGGTTCTCGCCCCAAGTGCCCGACAGCATCAGCCGGAAGCGCGGATCAATCTTGGCAAGTTTCTCCAGATGCGGGATGATCACCGGGCCGTGCGCTTCCAACAGGTCTTCGAGCGGTCCAGCGGCGATCCGGCAAAGCTCGGCCAGCGATTTACACTGCGCGGACGCCACCACAAGAAACCCGACCGCCGCGCCTGGTGCAGCCAGCACCATTTCGCCGACGCAGTCGAACGCGCGATGACGCTGGCTGGTGGCGTCTGGGTCGTCGACGTCGCCGTCAATCAGATAGGCCCGCGCCAGTTGCTCAAAATTGTGCGAGCCGTCAGCCTTGCGGCACAGGCTGCCAGCGGCGTCGTACTGGCAATCGAGGCAAGCCCAAGCGGGTGCGGGTGTGTTGTCGTTGGTCATCGGCACGAGGGGCGCTGCGCGCGTGGGTTTTCACCCACACCCAATTGGGGGAACACACGGACTTCGCCGAGGGCAAGCGTGTTCCCCCAAACCCCCTCCCTTTTTGTGACCAAGAAAAACATTACTCAATCCCTAGCTTGGCTTTGAGCATGTCGTTGACCGCCGCTGGCGCGGCCTTCCCACCCGTCTGTTTCATGACTTGGCCGACGAACCAGCCGAGCATCGAGGGTTTCGCCTTGGCTTGCTCGACCTTTTCCGGGTTGGCGGCGATGATGGCATCGACGGCCTTTTCAATCGCGCCGGTGTCGGTCACCTGCTTCATGCCGCGCTTTTCGACGATCTCGGCGGGGTCGCCACCTTCCGTCCATACGATCTCGAACAGGTCCTTGGCAATTTTACCCGAAATCGCGGTCGACGTGATCAACCCAACGATGCCGCCGAGTTGCTTGGCGGAGACGGGACTGTGCTCGATGTCCTTGCCCTCTTTGTTCAGGCGGCCAAACAGCTCGTTAATGACCCAGTTCGCGGCAATCTTGCCATCGCGCCCTTTTGCGACGATCTCGAAGTAATCGGCATTGGCCTTCTCGGCAACGAGGACTGCAGCGTCATAGGGCGAGAGGCCGAACTCATTGATGAAGCGGGCAGCCTTGGCGTCGGGCAACTCGGGGAGGTGCTTCGCGAGGTCATCCACGTACTCTTGTGTGAACTCCAGCGGTAGCAGGTCGGGGTCGGGGAAATAGCGGTAGTCGTGCGCTTCCTCCTTGGAGCGCAGAGAGCTGGTCTTTCCGCTGGCCGGGTCGAAACCCATCGTCTCCTGGATGATCTTGCCGCCGTCCTCGATAATACCGATCTGACGGCGCGCCTCAGCCTCAATCGACTGACCGATAAAACGGATGGAATTGACGTTCTTGATTTCGCAGCGGGTGCCGAGCTCCGCGCCGGGCTTACGCACGGACACGTTCACGTCGGCGCGCATGTTGCCCTTTTCCATGTCGCCGTCGCACGTTTCAAGATAGCGCAGGATCGTGCGCAGCTTGGTCACGTACGCCTGCGCCTGCTTGGCCGAGCGCATGTCGGGCTTCGACACGATCTCCATCAGCGCGACGCCCGACCGGTTGAGGTCGACGTAGCTGTAGTCAGGGTGCTGGTCGTGGATCGACTTACCGGCGTCCTGCTCCAGATGCAGCCGCTCGATGCCGACCGTCATCGTCTCGCCGTCGGCGTCGATCTTGATCTCGCCTTCGCCCACGATCGGCTGCTTGTACTGGCTGATCTGGTAGCCCTGGGGCAAGTCAGGGTAGAAATAGTTCTTCCGGTCAAAGATCGAGCGGTTGTTGATCTTGGCCTTGAGCCCGAGCCCGGTGCGGACCGCCTGCGCGACGCACTCCTCGTTGATCACCGGCAGCATTCCCGGCATCGCGGCGTCCACCAACGACACATGACTGTTGGGCGGCGCGCCAAACGCCGTCGAGGAGCCCGAAAACAGCTTCGACTTCGAGTTGACCTGGGCATGAACCTCAAGCCCGATCACCACCTCCCACGGCCCCGTCGCACCGGGAATCAGCAGGTCGTTCTTCGTCGCTGTCTTATCTTGCATCGTGGTCTCCAAAATCAGGTGTTTTGGGTAGCGCACGGGGCGCGCGGATGCAACCGGGCGCGGTTTGGTAGCTCAGTGGCAGAAAAAAACCACTTCGACCCTGGAACCTTACGATTCCCCATCAGTTACCTGACTAACAACTCAAGGAATTTTCCCATGTCACTTGGTACAATCCTCGTCATTTTGCTCATCGTGCTGCTTTTGGGGGGCTTTGATGGCCGCCTCGGAGGCTACGGATATGGCTTTGGTCATGGTGGCGTTGGCGCGTTGGGCACGGTGCTGCTCATCGTTTTAGTTCTCGCGGTACTCGGCCGCATTTAAACGACTCGGTTGCATTTAAAGGCCCGCTTCGGCTGACTATTTTCACACAAGGATCGTTGCACATGTCCGACCCCAAATCTTTGCTCATTGGTGCCTTGTTAGTCGGCGTCGCTGTGCTGGGATACCTCGTATACGAAAGCAATCAGCGCACCATTTCAATACAGCTTCCTGCCGTCAAAATTGGTCAGCCATAACCTTGGATCACGCCTACTCGCACTGCTATCTCCACGCGCGAGTGATTGTGTCTTGAACCGGCCACGCTGAGGACAAGCAAATGGCAACACCAGACAACCTCGCCGAACTCGATAACCAGATCGCAGCGATCCGAGAGAATTTGCGCGAATTAATAGAACAAGCTGCGGCGTTTTCAGGCGCCGCTGACGAGAACCGGAACGCCGACCGGATTTCCGATCAGGAAGCGCGGTTGGCGGAATTATTGCGAGAGCGTGATCTCATGCGCTAACCCCGCTCCCGCACCGCAGAGAAGCCGATGTCGGGGTTATTTTCGATGGTGTGGCGAAGCTTCCAATCGCTTTCGGCGAGGTAGACGAGGGCGCCGTCGCGGTCTTTGGCCATCCAATTGCGGTTTTTATCGACGAAGGCTTGGACTGCGTCCGGCTTTTCCGACGACACCCAACGCGCGGCATCGCAGGGAGCGGATTCGTAGCTGATCGGCACGCCGTATTCTGCTTTGAGGCGTGAGGCGAGCACATCCAACTGCAGTGCGCCCACAACTCCCAAGATGGGGCGCGAGCCGAGCAGCGGGTGGAACACCTGGACCACGCCTTCTTCGGCTAGGTCTTCCAGCGCACGGTTCAGCTGCTTCATCTTCATGGCATCGTCGATCTGGACGCGGCGGAGAATTTCGGGGGCGAAGTTGGGGATGCCCTCGAAGCGCAGCGGTTCCTTTTCGGTCAGCGTATCGCCGACGCGCATGGTGCCGTGGTTGGGCACGCCGATAATGTCGCCCGCATAGGCGTCGTCGACGGTTTCGCGGGTCTGGGCGAAGAACAGGATCGGCTGCGTTACCGCGATCTGGCGGTCTTCGCGTACATGATAAAGTTTCATGCCGCGCTTGAACTTGCCTGAGCAGAGGCGGACGAACGCCACGCGGTCGCGGTGGTTGGGGTCCATGTTGGCCTGGACCTTAAACACGAAACCCGACACGTCGCGTTCAAGCGGCTGGACGGTCCTTGAGGTGGCTTTGCGCGGCAGCGGCCCGGGCACCCATTTGGCAAGACCGTTGAGCAAATCCTCGATGCAGAAGTTGCGCAGCGCGGAGCCGAAGAACACCGGGCTCAGGTGGCCTTCATGGAAGCTCTCGATGTTGAATTCCGGCAGCGCGCCGATGGCTAATTGAAGGCCTTCGAGCGAGGGTTGCCAGATGCGTTCGTCGATGGTGGCGGCATCGCCTGGCATTCCGGTGAGGTCTGCAATGGCGCCCGCGTCGACCACGCGACCGAACGGGGTGGTGCGCTCGCCCTCAGGAAGCAGGATGCGATTGTTGACGACATCGAAGCAACCGCGGAAGTCCGAACCCAGTCCAATTGGCCAAGTCATCGGTACCATGTCGAGCGCGAGGCCCGACGAGATTTCGTCCAGCAGCGACAGCGGGTCTTGGGCTTCGCGATCGATTTTGTTGACGAAGGTGATGATCGGGATATCGCGCAGGCGGCAGACTTCGAACAACTTGCGGGTCTGGCTTTCGATGCCCTTGGCGGCGTCGATCACCATGACGGCAGCGTCCACCGCAGAAAGCGTGCGATAGGTATCTTCCGAGAAGTCGGAGTGGCCCGGCGTGTCGAGCAGGTTGAACATCACGCCGTTGCGCTCGAATGTCATCACAGACGACGTTACCGAAATTCCGCGCGCCTTTTCGATTTCCATCCAGTCCGACCGCGTCCGCCGCCGCTCGCCGCGCGCGCGCACCGCGCCGGCCATCTGAATCGCGCCGCCAAACAGCAGCAGCTTTTCGGTCAGCGTGGTTTTACCAGCGTCAGGGTGGGAGATGATCGCAAACGTCCGGCGCCGTTGGATTTCAACGGCGTCGGCGGCTTCGACTTCGGGCAGGATCGGCGTGGCTATGTTCATGGGTGGTGACTAGCGCGATGCGCGAGGTTGTGCAATCGGGGGCGTTCGCTTGGCCGCAGCGGCAGGAAACGGTTGGGCCCGCTTGATGTTAGGTGTTTAGGCCAATCCGTGGTCCATGAGGCTGAAACCGTTTCGCAAAACAGGACTGCTTCCCATGCCATCAGTCTTAATTACGGGAACATCATCGGGGTTTGGCCTGCTCACCGCCGTCGAGCTAGCCCGCCGGGGATGGACCGTCCTTGCAACCATGCGCAACCTCGACCGCCGCGCCGCGCTCGATGAAGCGGTGCGGCAAGCGGGCGTTCAGGATCGGGTTATGATTGCGCAGTTTGACGTGACCGATGCGACCGGGATGCCCGAGCGCGTTGCCGGACTTTTAGCGCTGACTGATGGCCGCCTCGACGCCGTCGTTCATAATGCCGGGATCGCTGTTGCCGCCGCATTCGAGGATTTGCCCGAAGCGGACATGCATCGCGTCATGGATACCAACTTCTTTGGCGTTCTCAGTCTGACGCGCGTACTCCTACCCACCTTCCGCGCCAATCGGGCTGGCCGCATCGTCTTCGTCTCAAGCGATTCAGCGTTCGCGGGCGAGCCAACCAACGCGATCTACTGCGCATCGAAATTTGCCATCGAAGGGTTTGCCGAGTCGTTGGCGTATGAGGTTGGCTACTTCGGCATCGACGTTGTTCTTGTGGAGCCTGGACCCTATCGGACGGAGATCTGGGGCAACTCGCCTCGCCTGCACCCGGCGAGATCGGCCTATGGGCCGCTACTGAATCAGCTTTGGCCTGCAGTTGACGCCCATCTGGCTAAAGCAATGGGCAATCCGCAAGAGGTTGCACAGACGATCGCCAAGGCGCTCGAAGCCAAGCGGCCCCATTTTCGCTATCCCGTCGGCGGCAGCGCGCGCGTGGGGCTGTTGCTTCGCGGAAAAGTGTCGAGCCCCCGACTGCGTTGGGTCGCCTCGCGGTATCTGGGACTGCAAAAGGTAAAGTTGTAAGCCGACGGCATGGGTGTTGACCGCTCGTGCGGTCAGCGGGGCGCACGGTTGTTCGCGCTTAGGAGCGCTCCGGGCCCACGCCCCGTTGGGAGCGCTGCCTCTCAAACCTACCCGCTTTTACGACTCGTCCCACACGATCTGGTTGAACTTCGCTCGCAGGCGGGCACCACGGGCCGGGTTGAGACTTTCGACCCACCCGATGCGGCCATCCAAGTGGGTGCGGAAAGCGGGGTGGGCGGCGCGGTTTTCGGTGTCCGCGCCGTTTTTGAGACAGTTATGAAGCGTAGCTTTTAGGCTGTCGTAGGCATCGCGGGGCACGTTCAATTGGTCGTTGACGACTATGCCGGTGACTTTCTGGCGGGCTGAGTTTCGCATAAGTCGCGTCTTGGTTGGATTGAGTGCGTAACCTTCGTCGTTGGCGATGGTTGCTATGGCTTCCAGCAGGGAGTTTGCTTTTTGCGCGAACGCGGTGTCGCCGGAAAACGAAATGTCGTCGGCATAGCGGGTGTAGGTCGCGTCGAACGACTTCGCCAAGCCAGTCAGCCGCACATCCAGACGGTAAGCGACGAGGTTGGCAAGTGCTGGTGATGTTGGCGCACCTTGGGGCAAATGAGGTTCGCGGAAAGCGCTCATGGCTCGCGCGGTGTGACGGCGGGGCGATGGGATGCGTTCAAAGACCGATGCCGGGGTCGTCGTGCTGCAGAGGCCGGTGAGGCAACGGGCGACGGACCAGGGGTAGCCTAGGCTGCGGAAAACGGCATGGACGCGGGCAAGCCGTGTCATGTTGAAGAAGTCAGCGAGGTCGACGGTTACGACCATGGCTTGCCCGGTGTGCACTTCAGCGCCGGTGTGGCAGGAGCGACCGGCAACGAAGCCGTGGGCGGCGGCGTGGGTGGGCACCTTGTCAAGGATTTCCCGAAGGATGCGGCGTTGGATGGTTTTCATGCGCGACTTAGGCGCTTCGATGAGCCGGGGCGGGCCGATGCGCTTGGGGACAAAGACATACGAATAATGCTGTAGAATTGGTATCGCCGTGCGGCCATGCTGACGGGTTGCGCCAGTGTACCAATCGAGGTGCTCGATGGGAATACCGAGCCAACGGGCAAGATCGCCGGGGGCTTTGATGGCTGGAATGTCGAGACCAGCGAAGCGGGGGAGCGGCGCAAAGTGCGGTGACAATTGCACCACGGGTAACTGGGCGTTTCTGGCCTGTAGCAGCCCGGCGAGCGCATTGAACCCTGCCATACTGCGCAAAAAAGCTGCCATGGCCACAGGTGAGGGAGGGTAGCTTTGGCCATATTGCTTCAGAAGGCGCACCGCGATGTTTGCCTGTCGTCTTGCGTCAAATTTTCCAAACACTAGACGGATCGCCGCCCGAAGCGTCGGCTTCGTCCAGTCGCTCGCCAGGACGGCCGCAGCGAGTTGGCGAGCAATGAAATCGGCCGTCGGATCGCGCACGTGGGTTCCCATTCAAGCGTCGAGCGAGCGCGCCAACTGACCGTGTCTTGCGTGGGTGATGGTTGGACGCGGCCAACTCGAACCCACGCTGCGTAGTGGTCGAGGTGATGCACTCCCCTGGGGTAGCCCCAGAGATCCCAAGTTGCCCGGGGACTCTTGACGCGCTCGCTTGGGTGCATGAATTGCACAAGTCCACGGAGGATGTCATCTAGATTGAACGGGTTTGGTGACCGCTCGTGCGGTCAACGAGGCCAGCCTCGCGCTCCGGGGGGGGGG
>JANOVN010000406.1:0-1863 GCA_031417455.1 Hyphomicrobiaceae bacterium
CGACCCCACCCGTGTGAAGGGTGTGCTCTACCGCTGAGCTAATCGCCCGGACCGAACCGGCAAGCGCGCTTTATCGAGGGTGGCCGCGGCGAAGTCAAGCCGCAGTTGCGATAGCGTCGGCCTTAGTCCGCCAATAAGACGCTCGCCACAGCCATGGCAGCGATCCCTTCCCGGCGACCGACAAAACCGAGGGTTTCGGTGGTTGTTGCCTTGATGCCGACGTCTCGTGGGGTGCAGCCCAGCGCATTGGCGATGACCGACTGCATCGCGGCCCGATGCGGCCCGATCTTGGGTGCTTCCGCCAGCACCGTGATGTCGGCACTCAGGATCCGCCCGCCACGAGCGCGGACACGGCTGACGGCGTCTTTAAGGAACAGGATCGAGGCGGCCCCCTTCCATTTAGGGTCGCTGGGCGGGAAGTGTTGGCCGATGTCGCCGTCGCCAATTGTTCCCAGGAGGGCATCGGTGAGTGCATGCAACACGACGTCGGCGTCGGAGTGGCCATCGAGTTTGTGCGTGTGGGGGATGGCGACGCCGCCGAGCCAGACATGATCGCCGGGAGCAAAAGCATGAACATCAAAGCCAAGTCCGGTGCGGGAGAGTCCGGTGCGCGAGTAGCCCACAGTGCTTTTTGTGCGGTTGGCGGCGACCAAGTCTTCATGGGTGGTGATCTTGGTGTTGGCGCTGGAGCCCGCGACAAGAAAAACCGGTATCCCGGCCCATTCGGCAAGAGCTGCGTCGTCGGTAAAGTCGCTCAGGCCCGCAACGGCTGCTTTGCGATGGGCGGCGAGGATCGCGTCAAAACGGAAGCCCTGTGGGGTTTGGGCGCGCCAAAGCCCCGCTCTATCGATGGTTTCCGCAATCGTACCATCAGCTGCTGCGCGCTTCAGGGTGTCGGCGACGGGATCGGCTGCAATCGCCGCAGGATGGGCATCGAGTGCTGCCAGCACACGCGCGATCACGTCGCGCGTGACGAACGGGCGGGCGGCATCGTGGATCAAAACCACGTCTGGCGAATAAGCAGCAAGCGCTTCCAGCCCGGCCCGCACGGACGCTTGCCGCGTCGACCCTCCAGTCACGGGCGGGAGAACCCCCAGCCCTTCGGTGGCGGCGGCATAAAGCGCTGCATCGTCGGGATGGATGACGACCTGAACGTAAGACATGCCGGAATTGCGCATGAACGGATGGAGCGTGTGGGCAAGAACCGGGACGCCGCCAATCAGTTCATATTGTTTGGGCTGATGACCTGGCACCATCGACGCCCGCGAACCCCGGCCCGCGGCCACGATCAAAGCACATCCGATTGTCATCTCATTGCTCCTGCATGCACGTAACCCTCGCACCCTCCTTGCTTACGAAAGGGTCCACGTTTCAGCAATGCTGCATCCTCACCTTCGCGCTTGCGAAATCCGGCGGCGCACCGTAGAGTGCCCAAGATACAGGCAGACCTAGAACGTGCTCAAAAAAGCATCAACTCATACCCTGGACCGCCGTGAACGCTCTGAAAATCGGTGACATTTCACTACCAAACGCCGTCGTACTGGCCCCGATGTCGGGCGTCAGCGATTTGCCGTTCCGGCAGTTAACTTTTCGCTTAGGTGCTGGTCTGGTCGTGTCGGAGATGATCGCCAGCGAAGAATTGGTGCGCGACCGGCCCGATTGCCTACGCAAGGCCAAGGGTGGTGAGCTTTCACCGTTCGTCATTCAACTTGCGGGCAGAGAAGCTCATTGGATGGCCGAGGGCGCGCGGATTGCGGAGCGCCTCGGGGCAGATGTCGTTGACATCAACATGGGATGCCCCGCCAAGGAGGTGACCGGCAAGCTCTCCGGTTCGGCGCTGATGCGAGATCTGGATCATGCAAC
>JANOVN010000407.1:0-3184 GCA_031417455.1 Hyphomicrobiaceae bacterium
GCGCAAAGCCGAATTCTAGCGGGATGGGAACCTGAACGGCGGGGACCTGAACGGCGCGGTCGTTTCAATCGAAAATGGCGGGCAACCTGTTCGGGTTCCCCGCCATTTTTATGTGTGTCGGCCAAGCCGGTGATCAGCCCAGATCGCGGCTGTTGAAGGTATCGCAGGCCCGGATGTTACCGGTGGAAATGCCGGCTTTGAACCACTTGACGCGCTGTGCCGAAGTGCCGTGGGTAAAGGCGTCAGGCACGATGCGCCCCGTCGTTTTCTTTTGGATGTTGTCGTCGCCGATCTGGCTGGCAGCGTTCAGGGCCTGTTCGATTTCGCCCGATTCTATACGGGGCTTGATCTGTTCGTTGAGATTGGCCCAAACGCCCGCGAGACAATCGGCCTGTAGCTCCATGCGGACCTGAAGCGCGTTGCTTTGGCGCTCGTCCATGCTTTCCTTCAACTGTTGGACCTTGTCGGCAATACCCAGCAGGGTCTGAACGTGGTGGCCGACTTCGTGGGCGACAACGTAGGCCTGGGCGAATTCACCCGGTGCGTTGAACTGGCGTTTCAGCTGTTCGTAGAACGCCAGGTCGATGTAAACCTTTCGGTCGTTGGGGCAATAGAATGGGCCCATGGCGGTCTGGCCCTGGCCGCAGGCGGTGCGGGTCGATCCGCGAAACATGACCAGCGGCGGTTCCTCGTAGGTTTTACCCATGGCCTGGAATACACGCCCCCAGACGTTTTCCGTGTCGGCAAGGACGCGCGACACGAACTTCTTCATGTCGTCGTCGGCAGCTGGAACTTGGGCTTGGCCGCCGCCGGGAAGGCGGAACGGATTGTCACCCCCGCGGGGGCCGGTTTGGCCTTGTTCGGGCATCGGAATATTGATGCCGCCGCCACCGCCCTGACCCATGTTGCGGAGCAGATCGAGCGGGTTCATGCCGAATAGCAGCATCACGGCACCGATGATCAGCATGGTGGTGAAACTCATGCCACCGCCGCCGATGGGGATGCGCATACCGCCGCCCAGGCCGGGGAAACCGCCGCCGCCTTGGGCGCGACGATCTTCAACATTCTTGCTTTCTTTGTCTTGCTCGTCGTAGCGCATGGATGCGTTCCTAGGTTTCACTCGAGTCCGTTGGCTTTATCTCAGGCAGCGGCGGCCGATGCAAGGTAGCGTATGATCAGGCAATTCCAGCGCCGCTGATCAATTCGTAGGTGAGGTGCCGGCGGGTGACGGTCCAGGGATCGGCAACCAAGCGGTGCTCGGCGTACTCGAGCAATTCCAGGTGGGTGACGTAGGCAGCTCTGGACGTGTAGATCTGATAAACCAGGAACGATCCGCCATCCATCTCGTCCTGGCCAACGTCGAACGTCAGGCACCCCAGTTTTTTTTCGGTCAAAGCTCGTCCAAGCAAGAGGAGGGTCTGACGCACGCTGGCTCGATGCTCGCGTTCGGCATCCACGAATTCAACGACCACATACATATTGCGGTTTCCTGCTTCGCATTTCTCTGCCACATTAACCCAATGTAAACCAATCGGGTATCACTGTTCAAAGTCAAACGCCTTCGTATCCTCTCAACGCCCGGCATGTCATGACCGACGCTTTTGACCGGCAGACTTCCCTTAGAGGGCGCATCTACGGATCGCTGCGGGGAACGCGTGCGACCTGTACGGCAACGCTGAACGATTGCCGTAACGACACGGGCCGCACCGCATTTTGCGGACCGACAGTGATTTCTGCGGTGACCGGGTATTCCGTCAGCAAGATCGAGGACGTGATCCGCGCCAACCGGAACATGAACCCCGAGGTCAAATGCATCGTCGTCGGCACGTATTCCAACGAGGTGGAGGAAGCGCTCGCAGCCTTCGGCTACCGCATGCAGCAAGTTGAAAGCTTCATGCACCTGGAACGCAAGGGCCGCCCGACCGTATGGCAGTGGATGCAGAAACCGCGCAATGCGTATGCCCATTACGTATTGGCGATCCACACCAAGAAGGAGGGCCATTGGATCCTAATCAAGGGCGTGAAGATGCTCGACACGTACACGAACGGAACGTGGAAGTTCGTCGTCGATGGCCCGCACCGCGGCTGCCGCATCATGGAAGTGTTCGAAGTCCGCAAGTCGGTCGAGGGTTGAGCTGCCCGGTTCAGGCTAAGACTATGTTGTTCCGGCGTGCGTGCGCGCTGCCTATTGCAGCGTCTAAATCGTCGTAGTGGTCGATCATGAAATCGGGGGCGTAGTGCGCAACCGGGGGCTCGCAGTAGCCGAAACTAACGGCGATGACTGGAATGCTCGCGGCCTTTGCAGTGGCGATATCGACGTTGCTGTCGCCGATCATGATGGCATGGCTGGGCAGGCCGTTAGCTTGTGTAATCGTCTGCAGCAGATGGCCGGGATCGGGCTTGTAGACTTTGAACGTGTCGCGACCAGCGATTGCGGCAAAGCGGGGTGCAAGGGCTAGGCTTTCAAGTAATTGGCGGGCGAGGATTTCACGCTTGTTGGTGCAGACCGCGAGCGTGTGGCCGCACGCCTGGGCGCGATCAAGCGCTGCGATCATGCCAGGGAACGGGCGGCTTTCGACCGCGATATTGGCTTGGTAATACGCGATAAACTGCTCGAAGAGAGGATACAACTTCGACTCGTCCCAGGAGGCAGCTTCTTGTCCAAGTGCTGCACGGATCATCGCCAGAGCGCCGTGGCTGACTTGCGGGCGCAGGATGTCGCCGCCAACGGGGGCGCGGCCGAGGTTTGTCATGACGTGGTTGGTCGCAGCGATCAGGTCGGGCGCGGTGTCGACCAGCGTGCCGTCGAGGTCGAACACGAGCGTCAGCGGTGTCGCGGTGGTAAGGGGCAAGATCGGCTCCAGAAGCACTCCAGGTGCCTCCTCATAGCAGATTTGCGAACCTGTCGCCTATTTGCGTCCCGGAGGAATGCCAAGAGGGCTGCGGCTAAGATGTGCCAGAGCATTTTCCGACCGAAGTGGATACCGGTTCGGCGTAGAAAATGCGACAAAACAAGAACCTAGAGCGACGTTCCGATTCCG
This sequence comes from Hyphomicrobiaceae bacterium, assembly GCA_031417455.1. Classification (GTDB taxonomy): domain Bacteria; phylum Pseudomonadota; class Alphaproteobacteria; order Rhizobiales; family Hyphomicrobiaceae; genus JANXVY01. Next base: position 3,042 of record JANOVN010000407.1, read on the forward strand.
TAGGATCGGAACGTGCTCTAGGTATTGACCAAGGTCTTGGTCTGCTTGAGCCCAGCAGCCATGCGTGCCCTTGTGACTAAAGTGCCTGGGTCTTATGCATAGCGGCAACTACATGCCGTTCTCTTGGAGTACCGTTATGGATC
>JANOVN010000408.1:0-3304 GCA_031417455.1 Hyphomicrobiaceae bacterium
GCATCCGCCGCCAAACAGCTCAAGGAAAAAGGCTGGGTCCTCGGCCAACCGTGGGGCTACGAAGTCGTGGTTCCGGCAAATGCTAGCTGCGCGCTCGAAGGCCCGCCCGGCATCCGCAAGCTGAGTGAATGGACAGCAATGGGTTTCAAGCGCACGGGCGGAAAACTCTTCCGCCCCGCCGACTTCGATCATGAGGCCTACCTGATGATGCCGGCGGGCACCCATGGCCCGGCGTTCTTGGCGCTTGAAAACTTCCAGGTCATCCGCCGCTACAACACGTCCGACCTCTACGCCTTGTTCGTCGGCAACCTGTCCGACCGCATCGCGGGCGGTGGCAATTTCGATACTGCGTGGGGCACGGTCCCCCAGCCCGCAACCAAGCTCGTTGCCGACCTCCAAGCCCGCCTCAAAGCGCTAGGCTACCCGATGGACAAAATCGACGGCAAAATTGGCTCTAACACCCGCCGCCAGATCGGCATTTTCGAAACCGCCGCTGGCCGCAGACCCGGTTGCTGGCCCACCCCAGAAGTCCTAGCTGCCGCCATGAAGACGGCGGTGCAGTGAGGGGGTAGGCTTGAAACGCTAGAAGCCGCGCAGCCGCTTGGTATGCAGAAGTCAGCAGCCTGGGTCCAGGAGCGGGCTTTTTTTGGATGGCTGCATCGCAGCGGTTTTTTAGCTACACTGAGTGCTCAAAGGAACCCACACCTTATGATTCGAAGACTGCTGATTGTTGCGATGCTGGCGTTGCCGATGGCGGGCGGGATGGCGCGTGCGCAGGAAGAAACCCAAAGCGGAACGGGCTATCTGGAGCTCTATCCGGCTGGCGACGTGTACCAGTTAGTGGTGATCGGCGATAACGCTGCGGACGGGCTCCTGGGCGGCGTGGTGGAAGCCTTCCGTGGCGATCAGCGCGTGCAGATCAAGCCCAAAGCCCTCGATCTCACGACGCTCATGCGGCCAGATTTCAACGAGCAATTGAAGGGCATCGACGACACGCTGGGCCGCGACCCGGCCACGGTGGCTGTAGTCATGCTGGGCCCGCAGGACCGGGTGTCGATCAGAGGCCCGCAGGGCAAAAAGATCTGGATCGATCACGACGATTGGAAAACCGAATTCGGCCGCCAGATCGACGTCGTTATGAAAACGCTGAAGCGCCGCAAGATCGGCGTGTATTGGGTTAGCTTGCCCAACGTCCGCCGCGCCGAGCCCAATGAAGACGTTCAGGCGCTGAACGAAATCATCCGCGAGCGCGCTTATCTCAACGGTTTGAAGTACATCGACGCCTATGCCGGCTTTGCTGACGAGGGTGGCGGTTACAGCTCCATGGGGCCTGACATCGCCGGTAAAATCCGCCTCTTGCGTGAACCCAACGGCGTCAGCTTCACCGATGCGGGAAATCGTAAGCTTGCCCACTTCGTCGAGCGTGAACTGCGCCGCGACCTCACTCAAGCCAAGACTGATAGAACGATTCCGCTTGCAGGAAACGAAGCCGAACAAGCATCAATCGACAGCGGCCGGCAAGCCGCGCTGCGCATCGCCAAGACGACAGCAGCAGCCGCTGGTCAGACGAGCGCTGCGGGAAGTGCTTCCGCCGATCCAGCAGCCGCATCTTCGCTGCCCAATAACGCCAATGCCGACCAAAAGGCCGATAGCGGCCGCATCAATCTCGCCCTTGTCGGCCCAGGCGGCCGCGAGGAAATCGTGGCCGTCGACTTGCTGCGCCCGTCGATCCCGGCAACCGTGATCGCACTCGTCAATCGTAAGGAAAATGTCGACAAGGCAACCCAGTTGGGTGACCTGCTGATCGATCAAATCCCCGGCGGCCTCATGGTCATGAGTTCTATCACCCCTGCGACCGATCCCTCGAGCGGTGAAAGTCGCCGCCGCCTTTCGCCAACGCAGACGCCCTACTTCCGCGTGATGGTAAAGGGCGAGCGGATCACGCCACGCACCGACCGCGCCGATGATGTCAGTTGGCCGCGCACGCAACCGCCGCCGATTGTGCCGGTCGCAGCGCCTGCAGCAACACCTGTTGCGGTCCCAGCGGCGGTAAAGCCAGCGGTTTCAAAAGCTAAGAAATCAGATGGCGAGACACCAAAAAAGCGTCAGCCCCAAGAGTAGGATTAAGCCTCGCCCGCGCGACCGCGTCCGGTTGGGATAGTACGATACTAATCAGTCAGGGAGGCCTTCCCCCGCTTGCGGGAGAAGGCTTGATCGGGCATCAGCGGCGCTCGCGATCACTAAAGGCTTGGTCGCCCAGCAGCGGCGTGACGCGGCGGACAGCGACGCGGCGGTTAAGGCGTTCTGGCCCGCTGGTCGGGATTTTCAGGAACTGTTCGCCGTAACCCTGGGTGACGATGTTTTCGGGCGGCACATTAAACACGCCGGATAGGATTTCGGCGACGGCCTGGGCGCGGCGGTCCGAAAGCGTCAAGTTATCGACTTCGGGACCGACGGCATCGGTATGGCCTTCAACGAAGAACACTTCGCTCGGATTGCGGTCGATGATGCGCAGCATCATGCGGGCGAGGCGTTCGAGCTTGGGGAACTGCTCGGAGGGGACTTCCCACGAGCCGGACTCAAAGCTGACGGCATCGACGTCGAGGCGGCGCATGCGATCGCGCAGTTCGACGTTGTAGCGAATTTCTTCAAGCGAATAAGCGCGCTCAAGTCGGTCGACGGGGGGGGCGGAGAGGACTTCGAAGATGTCGTCATCCGATGCGCGGTCATAATCGACGATGTAGCGTTCGCGCGGTATTCGTACATCGGGTGCCCGCAGTCCAAGATAGATAGCGCCGATCCCCAAACCTGCAACGCCGATGAAGGCGGCGTTGCGATAGAAGCGGCGGTTGTCGATAATGTTGACCTCGCGGCCACGGTCGTCGCGACGGTAGCGACGCACGAGCCGTCCGCTATTGTCGACGATGTTGAACAACTGCACGCCGCCGGGACGCAAAACGACGGTCTGCGTCGTGCCGTCGTGGCGGTGCGTCGAGCGGATCGACGACGCGTTTTTAGCAAATCGCTGGGTCTCGTCGTGGCGGATGATGGTCGTGTTGTTCTGTTTGACGATGACCCGGTTGTCGGTTTCCTGGATCACGGTGCGGCGGCCACCGGCTTCTACACGCTGGGTGCGCCCCTTTTGAACGTCGCTGAGCCCTGTAACGGGAGCCGCCGGTGTGGCAAAGCCAGGTTGGAATCCCCCAGGCCGGTTGCCGCGCCCGGTTTGCGGCGGAGGCGGCAGGACCGCTGCTGGCGTGGTTGCCTGAGACTGCGCTGGGAATAAGCGCCGTTGAACCGAAGG
>JANOVN010000409.1:0-19536 GCA_031417455.1 Hyphomicrobiaceae bacterium
GCGGCCTCGATGTCGCGGAAGCCTTTGGCGACGCGGGCTTGCGGGCGGCTGGTGTCGGCGGCTTTTGGGTCGGTTTTCGACATGAAAGTGTGTTCGCGCACCTTGGCGGCTTGCGTCCTGTGTTCGATTGAATGCGGCTTATAGACGGGATGTGCGCTGAGGGCAAAGTGGGCTTACGTGCGAAGCGTCCCGAGGCGGGCTTTGACGGCGCGGACCGCCTCTACGAAGCGGTCGTTTTGGCGAAGGCGGTCTTTGAGGCGGAGGCCCATGACGTAGGGGATAGCACGCCAAGTGACGGGCACCACGAAGTCGGCGAGGGGAATGGGCTCAGTGCCAAAGCCGCGTTTGAAGGCGTAGTCGCCGATGCCCATGTCAAAGGTGTTGACGCCACGGGCAAGAAGATGGCGCATCGCTTCGATGACGATCAGGCGGCCGGGCGAGACGTGGCGCCATTTCTCTCCGGCGTTGGCGGTGCGAAGCAGCGTGAAGGTGCCGTTATGGATGATCCCTAACAGCACCGCGATGATCGTGCCATTGACGGTCAAAGTGAAGATATGGCCGAGGTCTGAACCGGAATTGAGGACGTCGCGATAAAACGCGCCGTATTGCGGGGCAGCGAGTTCGTAAAGGCTGCCTTTGTCGGCGTGGCGTTGGGCCTGTTGCTGTTCGAGGGCCTCGAAAGCTTGGTCGATTTCGGCAGGCGTTTGGGCGCGCTCGAAGGACCAGGCGCCTTCCGACTGGAGCACGCGGAAGCAGCGTTCGATTTCCTTGCGGAATTTCTTGCCACGTGAGCGGACGAAGTCGTCCACCGTGTCGTGGATGGTCAAGGTGTTGCCCGACATGCGCGAGGGCCGCGCGGCAGGGTGAAGGCTGAGCGGGTTAGCGGGGGAGATCTGCATGCGCTCCAGCACCAGCACGTCGACGCCGGATAGGGCTGGTTTGAGGGCCTTGAGAAGGTTCGTTGGCGACATTTGAGCGGCGGCCGAAAGGAGGGCTGCGTTGTAGTCGGTGACGCCGCAGTCGGCGAACCGGGCAATGCGCAGGCCGCTTTTCTGAGGGCTGACGTAAAGCGCGAAAAGGCCAAGGAGTTCGCCGGTGACTGGTGCGTGGAGCGCGACGGCTAAGGGCGTGCTGCCAGATGCTGAAACGAGATGGCGATAGATCGCGTCGATCCAGGCTGGGGTTTGGAAGCCGGTGGGGGCGGATGAGGCGGGGAGTGTGCTAAGAGCGGTGGAAATCGACTGAGCAGTGTCCAGACGCTCCAAGAGGCTTGGCGTTGGCGTCGATGCCGCGTTGCTTGAGGGCGCACTCACGCTTTGTGGTGCAAGGGCAGGCGCGGCTGGTATGGCGCGACTGGGGTGCATAGTGCTGCTTACTCTGCCGCCAGGGCGGGCTGCGAGAGCTCGACGATCTGGCCAAGGTTGGTCTTATCGAGTTCGAATTCAATCGGGCGCTTGGCTTTGCGCATCGGCTTGAGCAACCCTGCGCGCCGCACACCAGCCTGGAGGGCGGCTTTGGCCCAGAATGCGGGGCCTTCGAGCGCGGTGGTCTTGGCGGCGATGCCGAGCCGGTTGCGCAAAATGGCATTGCCGAGCGTGACCATCATGTTGCGGCGGATCGCTTGCGTCCAATACTCGGTGGTCATGGAGACGTTGAGAACATCGAGATTTTCGACGCGGTGGGGGGCGTTCAGCGGCCAGTGCAGCATGTCGCCGCCGCCGATCTCGAAGACTTGGGCGTCGTTGTCGTATGACTTGTCGTAGGCCATATCGACCTCGACTTCGTAAAGCGCGATGGTTTCGAGCTGCTCCCGCGTCAAGAAGGGCGCGCGGTTGGGGTACACGTAAACGCGCTTCTTGCCGTGGATTTGCCAGAGCGATTGGCCGGGAAGGTCGCAGTGATAATAGACTTGGGCGTTGGGTGAAGAGATCAGGATGCCGGAAGTGCGGTTGTAAGTCTCATAGCCGGGAACATTGGTGCGGACTTCCTCAAAAATCTGGTCGAGGACTTCTTTGTAGCGGGCATCGACCGCACCGATGTTGCGCATGTTGAGCCACATGCGGCCAGCCTTGATGGCGGCGATGACTTCGTTGCCGGTCAATTTGCCGATGTCGCCTTCCCGCCATTCGCGCTTGCCGCCTTGGGCACCCATGTGGACCAGCGCGTAATGCTGGCGGGGGTAGCGCTCGATCAAATCAGCGAGGGCTTCGAAGGAAAACAGTGGGTGCTGATTGAGGCGGTGGCGGGCGCGCAAGGGCGCGCTGGCCCAGGCGGCGGTCAGGTCCCGCGTCCAATCGGTGAAGATGGCTTCTCGCATACGCTCAGTTCCTCTTCCAATCGCGTCGATGTTGCAAACTTATCACGACGAACCGGTGATGGAACATTTTGCTCTGGTTGTCGCTCTCTACGTGCTGAACACGAATTTGTTACAGCATCCATATGCAGAATTGGCGGTGCAAGGGGCGGGCCAGTGCTGGAACCGAGCCTGCTGGGATGGGGAGAGCTGATTAATCCTGCAGGATCAAGGTGCCCGAGCGGATTTCGAATTTGTTCAAGCGTTTCAAAAACGACATGCCGAGCAGGTTGGTGCGCAGAAGGCCGGGTTCGCCGACACCGGCCTGGACGTTGCGAACGGTGATGTTGCCGATCGAGACACGTTCGAGGGTGACGGGTGCGGCTTTGGCGATGCCGTTGGCGGTTTGCATCTGCATGGTGAAGTCGCGGTCGCGAAGGAATACGCCAGCGCGCTGGGCATCTTCGTAGGTCAGCATGACGATGGTGGCACCGGTATCGACGAGGGCTTCGACCGGGCGGCCATTGATTTCCAAGTTGGCTGCGAAATGGCCGGAGCGGTCGGCGCGCAGTTCGACGCCTTCCAAGGAGCGGGGGTCTTCAGGGGCCGATTTGGACGCGGCTGTTTTTGCGGTTGGTGCATGCTTAACGGCTGGCGCTTGGGCCGTCACGGTTTCGGAAATGGCCCGGCGGATGGCTGGCAGGTTGTAGGCGAACGCAAACAGCATGGCTGCCGTCGCAAGCCAGCTCATGACTTCACCAATGAGATGCCTGTGGGTCAAAACGCTACTCCAGCACCACGACGCCAAGCCTCGCGTGCGCGGTCAGCTTCGCAACGTCAAAAAATCGCCTGAAAAGTCATAAGACCGCAATCGCCTTAAGAAACTCATACCAAGCAGGCTTTCCTTGAGGTTGCCAGGCTTTGATACGAGGGCTTCGACGCCTTTATACGTGATGCCGCCGATATCGATCTGGCGCAGGCGGATGGGGGCGCAGAACGTGCTGCCGTTGGCGGTTTCGACAGCGATGGTGAATTTCAACGTGGCGAGGTCGATGCCGGCCCGTTCGGCGTCGGCGGCCTTGAGGACGACGGAGGATGCGCCGGTATCGACTAGCATCATGGTTTCGGCCCCGTTAACTTTGGCGCGGGCAACGAAGGGGCCGTTCGACGATCGGCGAATACGATCGGCGAATACGGACGGCGCGGGCACCGTCGGGCGTCGCGGTTGTGACGGCTGTGCCTGCGGGGGCGAGTTCGGCAGATACTTTGGCGGCGATGCTTGAGACTTCGTCGCGGTAGGCATAGCCGGACACGAGCGCCAGGAGGATCGCAATCCAAAGCGCTGCGTGTTTGGCGGCTGTGCCAAAGCGGCCACGGTAGGCAAAAAACAGGCTTGGCAGGGCGATTGCTAGGAAAGCAAGCCAAGCTGCGATGTAGATGATCGTGCCGTTGTCGAGGTCGCCGAACATGGCCATCTGGGCTATCCCGGTTTGGTGTGGGCGCGCTGCAGCCGGTTGGGCAAAAGCGCCATGATGGCGCGCCGCTCTGCAGGCGTCAGGCGGACCCAGCTCGCAATTTCGTTGCCGCTCCGCCCGCATCCCTCGCAAAGGCCGGTGTCTTTATTGAGGTGGCATAGGTTGATGCAAGGCGTGTCCAACGGGTTCTCCGCATGAATTGAGCTGCCGGTATAGGCAGCCGCGACCGGCAAAACAATGGCATGTGGCTGAATGCAGCGTGCCGGAGTTCTACTTTCTCAACCGGTTGGGGAGAGTGGCAGTTGTGTGCGGGGTTGGCGCAACCGTGCTGGGCGAGCGCTCGAATTGGCGGTTGGATGGTGTTCTTCACGGTTTGGCGCGGAGTGTGGACGATGACGTTCGGTGCCGAGAGGCTGCAGTGGTGGCGTTGGTGCCAAGACGCGGCGGGGCGGCAAGATGACGATCGCTTGCGTGCCACGGCGGAGTTCGCTTTTGAGCTCGAATGTTCCGCCGTGGAGTTCGATCAGGCTTTGAACGATGGACAGGCCAAGTCCCGTGCCACCTTCGGCCGTTTTGTGAGCGAGGCTGCCTTGCCCAAACGGCTGGAGCACTTTGGGGATTTCGTCGGCGGGGATGCCGGGGCCGGTATCGCGGACGCTAAGGCGCTGGCCGCCGCTTGCCACGGTGTCGACGGTGACGGTGATGCGCCCGCCCTTTGGCGTGAACTTCAAAGCGTTGGACATGAGGTTGAGGCAGATCTGGCGCATGGCGCGTTCGTCGGCCCAAACAGACGGGAGGCCATCGGGAACGTCTTCGATGATTTCCAGCCCTTTTGCTTCGGCGCGGAGCTTTAACAGGCGGTGGCAATCTTCGGTGACGTCGGCCAGGCGAACGCGTTGTTCGCTCAGCTCGTATTTGCCAGCTTCGATGCGTGAAAGGTCGAGGATCTCGTTGATAAGATTCAAGAGATGGCGGCCACTTTCGTGGATGGTGCCAGCGTAATCTTTATATTTGGCGCTGCCGATAGGCCCCAAGACCTCTGCGTGCATGACCTCGGAAAACCCCATGATGGCGTTGAGCGGGGTGCGAAGTTCGTGGCTCATGGTGGCGAGGAACTGGGACTTGGAGTTATTGGCTGCCTCGGCACGGCGGCGCGCTTCCTCGGAAATCGCTTTTTCCTCTTCGAGGGCAGCGATCAGAAGGTCTTTCTGGGCGCGGAATTTCAACCGGTCGACGGCAGTCGAGTTGAGGCCGCGAGCGAGCCAGATGAAGTACAGGTGGACGCCGACGCCCATGGCGGCAAGGGCGATGTAGAACGGGTCTTGCAGCAGGACGAGGCGGATCACGACGGCAAGTGTCATCGGGATGGTGCCAGCGTACAGAATTGGAATGACTGTTGCGGCGAACGTCATGCGGACGGCGAGCACGACGATCAAGGTCGCGAATACGAAGACGTTGGAGGAAAATTCGAGCGAGGTCGGGATGGTGTATCCGGCTTGGCCAAAATCGATGCCGAGGGTTGTCCAGATCGGATTGAGGTCGATGCCGACGACGGCAAAGCCGGCCCAGGAAAGGCCGGTCAAGAGTTCGGCTGAGATGAATTTGCGGCGCCACGCGCCGATGTCGGACGCGGCATCTGGGTCTGCAAGCAACCGCCCGCATTGCCAAAGCAGCCAGGCTTTAGTGAGAATGACGAGCAGGAGCCAGATCCAGGCTTGGTATTTGGGGGCCCAGAACATGCTGGCGAGGGAGAAGATGAGGGAGAGGGCGGGCATGGTGACCGCGGCCTTGATCTCGTTCCTGGCAAACATGGTCAGCAGTTCATGCTCGAAGGCTGGTTCGATGTCGCTGCCTGATTGCAGGCGTCCGCGCACGGCCTTGATTTCGGCTTGAGTGGCCGCCGTCCGGCGCGGCTGGCCGCCCTGTGGTCGCGCCATGGTTTGAGCGGAGTTGCTTTCCATTCCGGTAAAGGCTCATTAATCTCAGGGCTAGCGAACGCCCATCCCGGGATTGGGACCGACGCGTTTGAATCGATTGGGGGCGGCTCACGATCATGACTGCTGACTGAACTGTCGTCTTTAACTGTCAACAAATGGTTGATGAATGGCTAATTATGGCGGGAAAACAAATGATTAAACCGCATCAGCGAAGATGGAATTTCTCTCCCTGGCGGCGGATAGGGTTGGTAAGCGCCCTGGCGTTGCTGGCCGCCGTAATCAAAATCGTCGTATCTCAAACAGGCAGGTAGGGCATGCAACTTATCGAAACGAAGTCGGCACCCAATCCGCGCCGGGTGCGGATTTTCCTGGCCGAGAAGGGGATTGTGGTCCCAGCGGTAAACCGTGATCTGGGTAGTCTGCAGTCGGACGATTTTACAAGGATCAACCCCGAGCAACGCGTGCCCGTTTTGATTCTGGATGACGGTACCGCGATTTGCGAAACGGTCGCGATTTGCCGGTATTTCGAGGAAATCCATCCAGAACCGGCATTGATGGGGCGGGGAGCGATCGGGCGCGCCTTGGTGGAGATGTGGCAGCGGCGGGTCGAATTGGGGTTCTTTGCTCATGTTGCGGCAGCCTTCCGGCATAAGCATCCCTCGATGGCGCAGCTTGAGGTGCCACAGATCCCGGAGTGGGGGGAAGCCAACAAACCCAAGGCGCTCGCAGCGCTGGCGAAATTCAATTCGCAATTGGCGGATACGCGGTTCCTCGCCGGGGATGATTATTCGATTGCCGATATCACGCTGCTGGTGGCTGTCGATTTCATGAAGCCAGCGCGGATCGCACGGCCCGAAGGGATGGCCCACTTTGACCGTTGGTATGGGGAGGTGTCGGCTCGTCCCAGTGCCGCGGCATGACGGTTGGCGCAGATCAACGGCTCGACGACGTGTTGGCGCAAGTTCGGTCCTGCCGTTTCTGCTTCACCAACCCGCGAGGAAAGCCCCTGCCTCATGAACCGCGTCCCGTTATCCAGGGGCGGACAGGTGCGCGAATTGCGGTGTGCGGACAAGCGCCTGGCATCAGGGTTCATCGCAGTGGGGTACCATTCAGCGACCCGTCCGGAGACCGGCTGCGGGAGTGGATGGGCGTTACGCCGAAGGAGTTTTATGACGAAGACCGCATAGCGATCGTGCCGATGGGGTTTTGCTTTCCCGGGGTCGATGCTCACGGATCGGATCTTCCCCCGCGACAGGAATGTGCGCCGCTGTGGCGGGCACGCGTGTTCGCGGCGCTGCCGGATTTGGTTCTGCTGCTGGTGATCGGCTCGCATGCCATGCGCTGGCATCTGGCCGGGATACCACAGCGATCGATGACTGAGACGGTATCTGCGTGGGCCGAGATTCTCGGTCGGCCTGACGTCGTTCTATCGGTGTTGCCATTGCCTCATCCATCGTGGCGCAATAGCGGTTGGCTTAAGACTAATCCGTGGTTTGAGGCGGACGTTCTGCCGGTCTTGAAGGATCGAGTGCGAGAGTTGTTGCGCTAAGTCGCGGCTCGCGCAATATGCATGTTGTGAAGCGGTGGTTTCGCGAAATAATTTTCGCTTTAAGGTGCTATATGCTTGATGAAATGGACATCAAGATCCTGACGATCCTCCAGGCCGATTGCACACGTCCAGTGGCTGAAATCGGCAAGCAGGTCGGGCTTTCGACAACGCCGTGCTGGCGGCGGATACAAAAGCTTGAAGACGCGGGCATTATATCGCGCCGCGTCGCCTTGCTCGACCCAGTCAAGGTGAATACTGCGGTGACGGTCTTCATTCAGATCAAGACCGATCAGCATAATCTTGATTGGCTGGAGCGGTTTCGTTCGGCAATCAGCGATCTGCCGGAGGTGGTTGAAGCCTACCGGATGTCAGGCGAGATCGATTATTTGCTGCGCGTTGTCGTGCCCGATATCGCGGCTTACGACGCATTCTATAAGCGGCTCATTTCGCGGCTCGAGATTGCCAAGGTGTCATCGGCGTTTGCGATGGAGCAGATGAAATATTCAACCGAATTGCCGCTAAAATTCGTTACCGAAACGCGCGATTAGTCAAGCAGTCAGTGCCGTTTGCCGACGTTTCATCATCAGGCTGCAGAAACCTGATAATGGCGTTGTCGGTTGTATTTCGACCAACTTGGCGTTTTGATAATTCAGGATCGTGAATTGGTCGAAAGGGATAAGGTCGATGATGTCGTGATAGTTCAAGCCGCGATGAATCAAGTGCGGGATGTGGACTTCAATATGCATGTTGGTTGCGAGATCGAAAATCCACGGATTTCGCGTAATTACGTCGTATTCGAAGCCTTCGATGTCCATTTTGAGGAAGTCGGCATGCTCCCAGGCCGCGTCGCGCAAATCAACCACAGGTAGATCACCAGACACGAAATCAACAAGCATGCCGCTGCTGGGAGCTGCCTCGCTGAAACCAGCTGCATACGAATAGCGAGCGGCCGGATCGGGGCCCGCCCCGATGGCTGCGCCGATGTTCACGATATTATTCGCGCCGTTGATCAAAAACAGCAGAGCGGAGACTTCGACATTGATGATTGAGGGTTCAAAGCAGACGACGCGTCCGCCCGCACCTGCGACCAAGGCGTAATACATTGACCAGACACCATGGTGTGTGCCGAAATCATAAATAACTTTAGCCCCGTCCAGGAGGCCCAGCTGAGATTCGACGAGGAAATCGAAATTCGATGGCGGCGACGCGCCATACCATTCACTACCTTGCTGATTTATAATGGGAATCAGTATTTCGTAAGGGGGGCACGACAGCGTGCGAACGCTGGTATCTTCTGATATCAAATGCCCTTTGGGCTGTTTCAGCATGTTAAGGCGGTCTCTACTGCCCTTTGCCAATTCGGCGACGAGTGAATGAGGGGAAATTCCGGCAATGCTGAAATAGGGTGGAAAAGATTTTGAGATATCTGTCTCGAGGATGAGTTGCTGGCGATAGGCCATTTTCAATGTATGCTGGTAGCGAGAATAGGAACGAGCATCCATTGACGAAATCTCTGCAGTTGCGAGCTGACGGGCGAAATCAAATCGCCTGGGGCAAGCAACCACAACGCCTTACCGCGCACTAGCAATCCAAGATTGCTGTTAATTAGCCGTGAGATTTCTGATGCAGCCCTGTTGATTCAATCCAAGGATGCGCTTATTAACGGAAACGGCGCCGTAACAACCGGTAGCCATTTAGCGACACAGCAGCGTTTTCGTTTGCCAAAAGCGATATTTCGAAATCGGTCATGGTTTGTGAGCAGCTGAAGACGACGTCAGCCAAGCGGCCTTCGCATGTGGGAATGTCGATCGAACTCAGGACGATGTTGCCGCAAGTCGCCGTGAGCTTCAAAAGGCCTGCCGGTTTGGCTGACTTTGAGGTTGCAGTTCCGTCGACCACGACGCGGTACAATCCGGCGGGTAGCGTCAGGTAGGGGCCGTGGACAAGGACCGCTGGGGCGGCACTCGATGTGATGACGCCGTCCCGCAATGTTGCATTGCCACGAGGGAGGGATGCCAGATCGGGGTTTGCGAAAACCTCCCAGGATTGGGAGGCACCCTTCTGGACGATGATGCGTTGGAAATAGCTTGCGACATGGCGCACGTCGTTGCTCGCGCACCACGCGGTAGCACATGCGTTTATTTTTGCTGCTTGTGGAGCGTGAGTAGATTGCAGACCGAGCGCGATGTCGATGCCGGCTGCGATTTCGGTCGGCGTCGTGCCGGGCATCGTGTGCGTTGCGCTTCGTACGTCGTCGAATATTGCAATCGGCGTTACGGCCACAGGGCGGCCCGATGCCAACCCCATTCGGACAGCGGCGCTCGAAGATTCGCCGGTCTGTTGATAGGGATAGACGATCAGGTCTGCGGTGCGCAGATGTGCGATGCTGGCTTCGTCGGTGAGGTAACCGGTTTCCATTGTCACGTGGTCATTGAGCCCGAGATCCCCGATACGCTGCTTGGCATCGGCTATGTGTCTCACCGAAACGCCGCTCGCATCGCCATAATCGGCGTTGACCATTTTCAGCTCAATCTCGCGACCGCAGCCCCGGAGGTGGGCGATCGCTTCGATGAGTTCGAGGAGGCCTTTGCCGGGCAGGAAAAAGCCGTAGGAGGCAATGCGCGTTTGGCGGGTATCGTTGCGCGGTAGTAGCGGGGCGTCGATCAGACGGACGCCTTGAGGCACGACGACGACGTTCGACGAAAAGCCGATAGCGGCAAGCCTGCTCACATCGTTTTCGGAATGCACGAAGATTGCGCTCGAAGCGGCGAACGCGGGAGAAAGATCCGCCAGGCGAAAACGGATAATGTCCGGACGTGGGTCGACGGTCGAATGAAGTGTGAAATAAATCCGGCGGCCGATCTGGACCTGCTCTTGCACTAAGCGGGCGAGATTGAAGAAGTTGAAAAATCCGTAATTGAATTGAATGACGATGTCGGTGAGATCGTGTTCGCTCAGGCATCTGCGTAGCTGAGCAAGATCATCGGTGCCGCCAGCGACCCAGCAGCGGTCGACGTTTTCCTCGTGCTCAGGCGCGTCTGGCGCGTGGGACGCGAAAATGCGGACATCGCCGGTCAGGTGGTCGACGAGGTTCTTGGAATACGATGCGATGCCGCATCGTGTGCCCCACGATGAGATCCAGCCAATCTTGGGGGGCGTCATGCCGGGCAGCGTGTGGCCGGATTCGAGTTCGTTGGACGCGAGGCAATAGGCGAATTCGTGCAGGCGTTCGGTGGAGGCTGGCTGAAACCCGCGCGTCGCTTCGATGACGGACTGCCATCCTTTGTCGTCGACCGGCTGCTTTGTTATAATTGAAGGTCGTACAGCGCCACCGTTGACGTGCATCTGTTTGATGGCGCTGAGGGCTGTCTGCGCGCTCGCCTGCCAGGTGAATTTAGGATGATGGCTCGCAGCGTGGGTTAGGAGATCGCGCCTGTAGTCCTGGTCGGTCAATGCGCGTTCGATGTGGCGTGCGATATCTTTGACGTCGTTGGGGTCGAACATGGCCTCGGACCAGCCGATGACCTCGGGCACGCTGGTTGTGCTGGAACCGATCGCGGGCGCTCCGCAGGCCATTGCTTCGAGGGGTGGTAAGCCCAATCCCTCCCACAAGGGTGGAAAAACGAATAGGGCGCAACGATTGTAAAGGGCGACCAAATCATCGTCCGTAACGCGGCCCGTGAATACGATATTGTCGTGAGGCAATCCCAAAGACGAGCCGACGCGCTTCAATTGCGCATAGATGCCCGGCCAGCCGTTGCCGGCCATAACCAGTTTATAGTTGTTGCGGACTTCACTTGGGACACTGGCGAAGGCTTTAACGAGGCGTTCGTGGTTCTTGCGCTGATCAAAACTTGCCGTGTAGAGCAGAAATTTTTTGCCCGTGCCATGGCGTTCAAGAGCTGAGGCGACGCCGGGTGCGTCCGCAGGGAGAATCTTGAACTTCTCGTCGACGCCGCCGCGAATGTTCACGATCAAAGCTGGCGGGTGGAGCAGGCGCTGGCGGGCTTCATCGGCTGAATATTGCGAGATGGCAAGCAGCGCACCTGCGTGCTGCAACTGCCAAAATTTATTAAAGTAATGTTCTTTGGCTACCTTATCCGTCAGATAGGTTTTTTGCTGAACAAAGGGGATGAGGTCATACAGGGTCACGGCGACCGGTGGACCCGAATGTGGGATGGAAGTGACCACCTCGTCGCCGAGGCCTTCGAAATGGCTGGTCAGGTGAACGGCGTCGGGGTTGAGGTTTGCAATGAAGGTTTCGCGGATGGCTTGGGCGGCGGCAATGGTGGCTGGATCTTTGTGAAAAAAGGAGCAGCCAGTTGGAATGTCAAAAATTCGAATGTCGTTTTGTGGCAAGATATTTTTGAATTCGGCGCGAATTTTTTGGATGCTCGCGTCATTGCGATTGTTTAAAACCACGATAAATTCATCGGTGGAGGCATTCGTCACCATAGCCTTTGCCAATTCGAGCGAATAGCGCCCGATGCCGCCAAGGCTGCTGCCGGATTGGCAGCTTTGCAGGTCGATGACTATGCGCATTGGTATTGCCGCATCGGTGATGGTCTCTTGAAGAGTGGTGTCAGGATTGGCGCGCGTGCTTCAATTCGTTGAAGATGTGTTCCGCGCGTTGGAGGAGGGGTGATATCTCAACGCCGGCGCCGGTTGCCGAGGAATGCGTTTTGACCCACCATTGGGCGTTGATTTGTTGGGATGGTTCTTGGCGGGCAAGGTGGCTGGCGGGAAGCCTGGCAGACGAAAATTTTCGGAGCCCGCGGTCAAGCGGGGGGATGAGCGACACGGTCCTGCGGATGGTTTGGGCAATTAGGGGATGCTTGCGATGCTGGATCAGTGCGCGTTCAAGGACGTTGCGCAAGAGGTTGCGGGGAAGCGAGGTTGCGTTTGCCGCGCCACGTTTTGCTGCGCGCAGCGGCATGGTCAATCGCCAGCTCGTGCTGTTACGCAGTGCCTCGATCTGTCGTTCATTCAGCGTGGCATCGTTCTGATAATGCTCGGTTTGCCGGCGAAGTTCATGTGTCTGGTGTTGCTGGCTTTCGAGACTTGATCGCAGAGTGGCAAGGGCGGCAATGGTTGCATTTGCGGCGGCAAGATGCTGGTCGAGTTCGGATTGCTTGTTGATCAGGTTGACGCGCGACGCCGTCAGGTCCGCCTGTAATTTAGTTTCGGTCTGGGTCGACAAAGCGCGCAGCGCGTTTCGCGACGCTTCGAGTTCGGCGGCTTCAGCGGTTTTTTTGGCCAGTTGGGTGCGCAGGTGGGCGAGATCGTAACCAAGTTGTGCTTGCTCGGTCTTCAGGCTGGCGTTGGTCTCGTGGGCCTGCGCGAGCTGGGTGCGATGGGTTTCAAGTCCGGCTTGTGCTTGTTCCAATTCCCGCGCTGGAATGCACGACATTCGATTGGTCGTTGCCAAGGCGAAGTCATCGAAGCAATTGGGTCCAGTGCTGAAGGCCGACTTCAGTTCGCGATGCCTCTCGCTGACATAGAAACGGTTGAGGCCGTCGAAGTAGACGAAGTCGTAGCCGAGTCCGCAGATCTTTGATTCCCAAGCGCTGTGGGCTGGCTCGGTTGTGCCGGGCCGCGTAGCTTCGATCACGACGATCCAGGGTCGGACGTTACTTGGCCTCCAGCTGTCGATGACTTGACCTTCCATGCCTTCGACGTCGATCTTCAACCAGTGGATTTCACGGTCCGCATTTGCATCGAGAATGCCTGACAAGGGCCGGGCTTCGACTTCGATCAGTCTGACGTCGAAGCCTGCGGCACGGTGTTCGTGCGCCAAGGCGAGTTCGCCAGTGCTGATGCCGCTGTCTGGGATGTGGAAAAAACTCAGCCGACCGCAGGAGCGAGCAACAGCAACTTCCAGGACCGTTTCGCCTGGGCGGTTTTGGCGGAGTTTTTCGGCATAGGCGGGAACGGGTTCGACATGGACTCCGCGCCAGCCCAGTTCATAAAATCCCCGGCTGACTGAGTCTATCGTCGCGTCTTGCGCCCCGATATCGATGTAAAACCCGCCCTCGATGTGTTTCAGGGCGCGATGGAGAATCACGTCTTCGAAGTTTTGTGCGTAGGAGATGAACACGACGGCCCCATTCGTGAACGACGACGTAAGCCTTGGTTGTTTATCGAAGAACGCCGAGCGATCAACACCTTAGGAATGAGAATGCAACCAGGGAGCGGCGCTTTCGCGTGCGGCCCGGCCCGCAGCGCTCTAACGTAGAAGTACTTGCGCAGTCAATGTGCGGGGGCTCTAAGCGACATCGGGCCGCTGCGAAATTCGGGCACGGTATGGTGTAATCAGACACCCGGGGCTAACGATCAGGTGGCGATGAACAAGCAGAGCAATACAGCGCTTATGGTTGGCGACATCGCGAGCGCGCTGTCACGCTGGCGAATCTGGTGGCTGCTGGGGACTGGGGATATCCGCCAGCGCTATAGCCGTTCAAAGTTCGGCCAGTTCTGGATTACGTTCAGCATGGCGATTTTCGTCGTCGCGATCGGCTCCGTTTATGCGCTATTGTTCAATCAGCCGATCACGGAATTCTTGCCTTACATTGCGGCCAATTTTGTGGTCTGGACGCTGATTGCCGGCATCCTGGGCGAGAGCGCGGTTGTGTTCGTGCAGGCAGAAACCTTTCTTCGGCAAGAACCGTTACCGAAGTCGCTGTTCGTGATGCGCTCGCTCGTGCGCAACGTGGTGAATTTTGCGCATAATATTGTGATCGTGCCGGTGGTGATGCTGGCCATGGGGCAATTGCCAACGCTGACGTGGTTGCTGGTGCCGGTGGGGTTATTGCTGATCGTACTCGCAGGGTTCTTTGCAACATTGCTGCTGGGGGTTCTCTGTACGCGGTTTCGCGATCTGCCGCAGGTGGTTCAAAACCTCGTCCAGATTGCCTTTTTTATCACGCCGGTGATGTGGCCGGCCAAGTCTTTGAGGGCGCAGGTCGCTGCGATTGTTGATTATAATCCGTTTGCCGCGTTGTTGAATGTAGCGTCCGAACCAATGCGCGGCATTGTTCCCAGCACCTTGAGCTATGGACTGTCCGTGTTGACGATCATCGTTCTTGCAGCGCTCAGTTTGCCGTTGTTTGCGCGCTTTCGAGCCCGCATCGTTTATTGGCTCTGAGGGGGCTCAATGGCTTACATCGAGTTGACCGGCGCAAGTGTCGAGTTCTCAATTTACAATGCCAACAGCCGGTCGTTTCGTCGCGACATCTTACAGCGCGTGGGGGGACACGTGCGTTCCAGTGCGACTGACCGCGTTACCGTACAGGCTTTGCGCAATATCACTCTCTCCCTGCGGCCAGGCGACCGGCTAGGGATTGTGGGGCACAATGGTTCGGGTAAGTCGACGCTGTTGCGCGTCTTGAGCGGCACTTACGAGCCTTCGGCGGGAAGCGCGGTGGTGCGTGGCAAGGTGTCATCGCTGCTCGATTTCACGATGGGCATGGACCCCGAGTTGACGGGACGCGAAAACATCGTGCTTCGGGGTGTTTTTCTCGGGATGACGTTTTCGGGTGCTAATGCGCTGGTCCCGGAGATCATCGAATTCTCAGAACTCGGCTCCTACATCGATCTGCCGGTTCGCACGTATTCAAGCGGTATGCTCTTGCGATTGGCGTTCGGGGTATCGACGGCCGTGCAGCCCGAGATCATCCTGCTCGACGAGATGATCAGCGTGGGTGATGCTGGGTTTGCGGTAAAGGCAAAAGAGCGGCTCGATTCACTTGTATCGGCGGCTGGCATCTTGGTATTTGCGTCGCACAGCCATGCCGCGTTGCGTCAGTACTGCAAGACGGCGATTGCCCTGCACGAGGGGCGGATTATTGCCCAGGGCCCCATTGAGGACGTACTGGCCGAAGTTGCGAAGACGGCGGCATAAGTCTACTTGATTATCACGTTGGTAGTGGCGACGACGGTTTGCTGGCCTTCCCCTTGGCCGAGCAAACGGACGCAATACTGGCCGGGTTTGGCGTAGACGTGAGTAGACGTTGCGTCGTTGCAGTCCTTGCCGGGGCGGCAGAAAAAGTCTTGCTCGCCATCGCCGAAATCAATTTGGATGCCACCAAAGTAGGCCGCGCCGCCGCTGTCGCCGGTGAAGGTGACCCTGCGGCCATGTTGTAAAGTCGCGATGAGGTTGGCCATCATATCGTTTCCTGCGGTGGGAATGGATGGTGGCAGACCGATTAGTGCGATTGCAAACCAGCGCCGCAGCGATGTGCGCAGGAAGATAGAGTGTGAAAGTGCCGGGTCCGTCTGCATTGAGTCTCGACTATAGGAACGCTGGCATGAGGCGGCAAGCGTGAGCTGGACGGATGTTCTCCACAGGGTGCCATTCAGAACGAGAATGTGCGAGCGCGGCGGGGACGGATCGCCTAAATTGCCGGGATGAACGTAGCGACCAGCAGCCCCGGCGTGACCGCCAAGACAATGACGCGACCGCCTGCGCGGTTCGTGCATCTCAAGGTGCATTCGGCCTATTCGCTGCTCGAAGGGGCGATGACGATCAGTAAGCTCGCCAAGCTCGCCGAGGGCTATGGGTTTCCCGCGATTGCCCTGACGGACACAAACAACCTATTCGGTGCGCTCGAATTTTCCGACAAACTTTGGGCGGTTGGGATTCAGCCCATCATCGGGCTCAACATCGCTATCGATTTTGGCGATGGAAGTTCATCAGGCGATAGCGTTCTGCGTGCTGGCAGCAATCAAGCTAAGAGCGCGCCCGCTGGGCATATGGCGTTGCTGGCAATGAACGAGAAGGGTTTTGCGAGCCTGTTAAAGCTAGCGAGCCGGGCGTTTTTCGATCCACAAGAAGCCGAACCGCCGCATGTCAAAATCTCGCGGCTAGAGGAGTTTAGCGAGGGTCTGATCGCGCTGACCGGAGGGCCACGGGGTCCGATCGATAAAGCGCTCGCAGGCGGGCAAAACGATTCTGCGGTCGCCCGTCTCAAGACACTCGAGAAGATCTTTGGGAACCGGCTGTACGTCGAGATGCAGCGTCATGGGTTGCCTGAAGAAGCCGACGTTGAGCCGCAGTTGCTGGCGTTGGCGTACCAGCGTGAACTGCCGGTCGTCGCCACGAACGAGGTCTACTTTGCAGTGCCCGGCGATCACGAGGCGCATGACGCGCTGTTGTGCATTGCCGAGGGGCGTTACGTCGTGGAAGACGACCGCCGCAAGGTGAGCCCGGCGCATCATTTGAAGTCTATCGACCAGATGGCGACGTTGTTTGCCGATTTGCCGGAAGCACTTGCCAATACGATCGAGATTGCAAAGCGGTGTTCTTATCGCCCGCTTGGGAGGAAGCCAATTCTGCCGCGGTTCGTTGCGGTCAAGGAAGGAACATCGGTCGAGGACCAGTTGGCAGCGGAAGCCGACGCTTTTCGGCTTGAGGCAGAATCAGGGCTTGAGGCGCGGCTCGCAGTGATCGAGTTGGCCCCCGGATTCACCCGCGAAGACTATTTCAAACGTCTCGCGTTCGAAGTTGACGTGATCACGAAGATGAAGTTCCCCGGCTACTTTCTGATCGTGGCGGACTTTATCAAATGGTCGAAATCGAATGGAGTGCCAGTCGGACCGGGGCGCGGATCGGGTGCCGGGTCGCTCGTTGCTTATTCGCTTACGATCACGGACTTGGATCCATTGCGGTTTGGGTTGCTGTTTGAGCGGTTCTTGAACCCTGAACGTGTGTCGATGCCCGATTTCGACATCGACTTCTGTCAGGAGAACCGCGAAAAGACGATTTTGTACGTGCAGCAGAAGTACGGTGCTGACCGGGTCGCGCAGATTATCACCCACGGCAAGCTGCAGGCCCGCGCGGTCTTGCGCGACGTTGGGCGCGTGCTGCAGATGAGCTACGGGCAGGTGGACAAGCTCTGTAAGCTGGTGCCGAACAATCCAGCCAAGCCATGTACGTTGCCCGAGGCCATCGCGAGCGAGCCGAAACTGCAGGAGGCCCGCGACAGCGATCCGCTGGTTGCCCGGCTGATTGAGATCGCGATTAAGCTCGAAGGGCTCTATCGTCACGCCTCGACGCACGCTGCCGGCATGGTGATTGGCGACCGACCGCTCGATGAATTGGTGCCGCTTTACCGCGATCCAAAGTCGAGTTTTCCAGTCACGCAGTACAACTGGAAGCTCGTCGAACAGGCAGGCCTCGTTAAGTTCGACTTCCTCGGCCTCAAGACGCTCACTGTGCTTGAGAAGGCCGTTCAACTGGTCAAGCGGGGGCGCGGAATCGATGTCGATCTGTCGACGCTTCCGATCAGCGGGGACGATCCTAAGGTTCTCGCGGCGTATCAGTTGCTTGCCAAGGCGGAAACGGTTGGCGTGTTCCAGCTGGAATCGACGGGGATGCGCGAGAGCTTGAAACGGCTCAAGCCGGATCGCTTCGAAGACATTATTGCCATGGTGGCGCTGTATCGCCCTGGCCCCATGGATAACATTCCGACGTACATCAATCGCAAGCATGGCGAAGAGGACGTCGATTGTCTGCATCCGCTGCTGGAAGGGACGCTGCGCGAAACCTACGGCGTCATCATCTATCAAGAGCAGGTGATGCAGATTGCCCAGGTGATGGGCGGGTATTCGCTCGGGCAGGCCGATTTACTACGTCGCGCGATGGGAAAAAAAGACAAAGCCGAAATGGCCAAGCAGCAGGCCGGGTTTGTCGAAGGCGCCAAGAAGAACGGCGTCAAAGAGCGCGACGCGGCGGCGATCTTCGAACTGGTGGATAAGTTTGCCGGCTACGGCTTCAACAAGTCGCACGCGGCAGCTTATGCGCTGATCAGCTATCATACCGCCTATATGAAGGCGAACTACCGCGAGGAATTCATCGCCGCGTCGATGACGCTTGATTTGGGCAATACGGACAAGCTTGCTGTGTTCGTGTCGGAGGCCAAGAAGAGCGGTATTGCCGTGCTGCCGCCGTGCATCAATTCATCTGGGATTGATTTCCTGCCGGAACCATCGAAGGTGCCGGGCAAACGCGGTGCAATTCGCTATTCGCTGGCGGCTCTTAAGAATATCGGCGCCGGGGCTGTTGCGAGCGTGGTCGATGAGCGAGTTGCCAACGGGCCATATAAATCGCTGGGGGATTTTGCGAGCCGGGTCAATCCGAAGGCGCTGAATAAGCGCGGGCTGGAAACTTTGGCGGAGGCAGGCGCTTTCGATGCATTGGAGGCCAACCGTGCGCTGGTTCTGGGCAATGTCGATGGGATTGCTGGTTTGGCGGCTCGCACGCAGGCCGATAAGGCGAGCGGGACGACGGACTTGTTTGCAGGCGGGGTATCGGCGACGCCATCGCTCGATCTGCGGGCCGCCAAGGGCTGGACGCCGATGGAGCGGCTGCAGCACGAGTTCGATGCGATTGGATTTTTCCTGTCGGGGCATCCGCTCGATCAGTATGTGGCGGCGTTGAAACAGCTTGGCGTCAAGACATTTGCAGAATTCGAAGTGGCCAGCGAGCGCGGCGCGACGTCGGCGCGCCTGGGCGGGATCGTGCTGGCGGCCCGCGAGCGGCGGTCGGCGAAAGGCAACAAGTTTGCGTTCGCGATGTTTTCCGACACGACGGGGCAATTCGAGGCGGTCGTCTTTTCCGATACGCTGGAGGCTGCGGGAAATCTGCTAGAGCCGGGAACCCCGGTCTTGATCCAAGTCGAGGCCGAGCGGGTGGAAGATACGCTCAAGATGCGTGTCCTGGGCCTTGAGGCGTTGAATTCGGCTGCTGCCAACTTGCAGCGCGGGTTACGCGTGATGCTGGATGCGCGCGCGCTGGCAGCGAAGAAGGCGGGGCTGTCGGATATCAAAGCGCTGCTGAAACCCGGGAGCGGCAAAGGCGAGATTTGTTTTGTGGTGAGTTTCGGGGCTGTGGCTGGAATGAGTGGCGGGCGTGATGTCGAGATCGTGCTGCCGGGCCGCTTTGATACGAGCCCTGACACGCAAGGCATGCTTGCCGCGATGGCTGGCGTGATTGAGGTGGTGGAAGCGTAACTGTATCGTTTTCTGGGGTGGTCACTTGCAGTCGGTGCGAAGCAACACCCGCTCGTCGGTCGATATATCGCCAAGCTGGGCGCGTTCGCGGATTTCGGCACAAAGCGCTGCGCTGCGGGCGCGGTTGGGAGGAGACTGAGGCTGGGTTGGCAACGGCAGGCTGAAAGTTGGCGAAGGCTTGGGCGGCGCGTCTTCGCGTGCAGGTGTTGTTTCTTTGGCAACCGTGGCGTCAGGTGCCGCCGGTTTTTCAACTGTCGCAGGCACCGGTGGAGA
>JANOVN010000410.1:0-26999 GCA_031417455.1 Hyphomicrobiaceae bacterium
CGCCTACGATCCCGTCCGCGACGCGGGCCTCACCTTGCTCGACGCCAGCCACCTGTTTGAATCGAGCGTCTCCCGCATCGCCGTCCGCCGCGGCCGAACCCAGCGCGATTACACCTACCGGTTCATCGAACTGCTCGCCCCTGAACTCACCGAACCCAAAGTCCGCGCCGGCGCGCAGGAAGGCTGAAGCCACACGAACCCGTTGGGTTATACCAGCGGGCATAAGTTCTGACTTATGCGCGCTGGTATCCGCGCGTGGGGTTGCCTCGCCGCAGGCGATCTTTCAGATCGACGCGGCCACGCGCAAACAAAGGAGAATACCGTTGCGCAGCCGACGAACCATAGAGTCAGAACTTCTGCGCGACGGTATCAGACGCGAGCGAAGCGGGCAACGTGTGCGTGTCAGGAGGGAACGAGTTGAGTGCAAATTGGAGCTGCGTTTACCTCGCGAGTAGGAGACCCCTCACCCTAACCCTCTCCCCAGGGGGAGAGGGGACAGGGCGGTTCTCGTGGCAAGGTCGTGCGTCAAGCGGCGGTTGGGTTGGCTCTCCCCATGGCGGGGAGGGGACCGGGCGGTGTTCGTGGCAAGGTCTTGCGTCATGCTGCTGCCGTGCCGGATTTGAGGGCCAAGCGGCTGGCGACGAGTTTGGTGGCCGCCACGAAGTCGGGTTTACCGGAACCAAGGAGCGGGATTTTGTCGACGATAACGATGTCGGCTGGGTACATCAACTCGTTTGCGCCGCGCGACTTGGCGAACTGGATGAAGGCGGTGCGCTGGCATTTGGCGTCGGTGGTGATCAGAATCAGCTTTTCGCCTTTGCGGGTGTCGGGTTGAGCGACGACCACGCAGATGAGGTTGGGCCAGAGGTCGGCTGCTAGCGCTTCGACGGCTGCGAGCGAGATCATCTCGCCGCCGACTTTGGCGAAGCGTTTGAGGCGGCCTTTGATGGCAATGTAGCCCTGAGCGTCGATGGCGACGATGTCGCCGGTGTCGTGCCAGCCGCCGGGAGGGGCTTCGAGGACGCCGGGGTTTTCGGCGCGGTAGTAGCCAAGCATGACGTTTGGGCCGCGCAGGAGCAAGCGTCCGCCGTCGGTCACACCTGTGACGGGTTCGAGTTTGGCTTCCATGAGCGGTGACAGACGGCCGACGGTGCCCGAGCGGTTGGCCATGGGCGTGTTGACCGACACGACGGGGGCTGCCTCGGTGACGCCGTAACCTTCGAGGATGCGGACACCGAATTTCTCCATGTAGACTTGGCGGGTGCGGTCTTTGACGGCTTCTGCGCCGGAGACGACCATGCGCATTTTTGACAGGTCGTAGGGGTGGGCCGAGCGGGCGTAGCCGTTGAGGAAGGTGTCGGTGCCAAACAGGATCGTGGAATTGGTCGAGTAGGCGAGCTCGGGGATGATGCGATAGTGGAGCGGCGTCGGGTAGAGGTGGACGGGGATGCCGCCGATGATGGGCATGATGCAGCCGCCCGTCAGGCCGAAGGAGTGGAAGACCGGCAGAGCGTTGAAGACTTTGTCTTCGCCGTTGACGTCCATGCGGGCGAGGACCTGGTGGCAATTCGCCAGGATGTTTTTGTGGGAAAGTACGACGCCTTTGGGGGTGCCTTCCGAGCCTGAGGTGAACAAAATCGCGGCTGGGTCGCCGGTCTTGGTGATGGCTTGCGGTTTGGATCCGCGCAGGAGGCCGGTGATTTTATCCTTGAGGGTGATCGTGGTGCGGACGTCGTCGAGGTAGACGATTTTGACGACGGGTTCGAGGGCTGTGATCAGGTCGCCCAGGCGGCCCTTTTCGATGAAGGCCCGTGAGGTCAGGACGGTTTTGATCTGGGCCGTGCGGCAGGCGGAGATAACATTGGCGGGGCCGGCGCTGAAATTCAGCATGGCGGCGATGCGGCCGATGGATTGCAGGGCGAAGAATGTGACGGCGACACCCGCGGAGTTGGGCAGCAGGATGCCGACGGCTTCGCCGGGCGCGGACATTTGCGCAATTTTTGCGCCAAGGACCTGAGCGCCGACGATCAGCTTTTTGTAGCTGAGCTTGGTGCCAAGGGGGTCTTCGACGATGGGTGTGCTGGTTTCGAAAAGCGTGCGCGCGGTGCCGAGGGCTTGGAACAGCGTCGTTTCATAGGGCGCTGTCATGACGGCGGCGTTGGTCATGATGTCTTGCATGGCGGCCCCTGCTGCCATGCGGCGGACTTTGCCGCGCAGGGCAGGGTCGATCTGGAGTTTTACGGCGGGCAGGATTGTCACAGTGGTCTTGGGAAACCAGGCTTTGGCGATTTGGCTGGGGCGGAGATAGCTCCAGTTTTTGGCACGTTGGGGGCCTTCGATGCGGACGGGGATCACCCAAGCGTCGGCTTTATCGGCGATGAGGGCGGTGCCGTCGTAGACCTTCATGAGGCTGCCGGTGGTGGTGACGCGGCCCTCGGGGAAGATGACGAGTTGTTCGCCGCTTTTGACGCCGTTGATCAGGTCGCGCATGCCCATGGGGCGAGTGGGGTCGATGCCGTGCCAGTTCACGTAGCGCAGGAACGGCGCGATCCAGGAGCGCTGCGACATCGCGTTGTCGACGGCGTACGTGGTGTGGCCGGGCATGGTGGCGTGGAGGATCGGCGCGTCGAGAAGTGAAATGTGATTGGGGGCGATGACGGCGCGGGTGCCGGGGCCGGGGAGGTTTTCTTCGCCGTGAACTTCAAGGCGCAGCAGGGTGCGGAACAGCAGCATGCCGAAGTCTTTGAGGATCGTGCGGGCCCAGACGCGCCAGACAGCCCAGGCGACGATGAGGTTCATCACGCCGATGATCGAAAGGAGGACGGGGAGGCCGACGCCAGCGTATTGGAGGCCGGCGAGCATGAGGCTTGCTAGCGTCATGAAGGCTGCAGACAAGACGTTGCAACCGGCGACCACGCGGGCGCGGTGGTCGGGGGCTGCCCACGATTGCACGGCTGCAAACGACGGCACGATGTACAACCCGCCGCCGATGGCGAGGACCGAAAGGCAGGCCAAGACTTTGATGCCGGCCCAAGAGTGGATGAATGCATCAAGTGCGATCGGCGGGTTGGCCTTGGTGAGGCTGGCGCTGGTCCAGGCGAGGGCGAGTGCGGAGAGGCCCATCAAGATGGCACCAATGGGGACCACGGCTAAGTTGGGGCGCTTTTTGCTGGCGATGGCGGCGAGGCCCGAACCGATGGCGATGGAGACGGTGAAAACGAGCAAGGCTGCGGTGTAAACGGTTGGTGCGCCGCCGATTTTACCCATGATGAGGGCCGGCAGCATGGCGAGCATGACCGCGCCGACGAGCCAGAACCAGCCCGAGATCACGGCACCCTGCCAGATGGGGTGATTGCGTTTCAGGTCGGCTAAGAGAGCCAAGGTCGACGTCAGCGGATTGGGGTTGATCTTGAGGTTGGGGGCTGCTTGGCCGGTCGGTTTGATCTGGCAGGCGGCGAGCCAGGACAGCGTTGCGAGTGCGATGATGGCGGCGGCGATGGTGGGGACGAATTCGGCGTCGACTCTGGGTTGGAGGTCGGAGGTCAGGATCAGGCCACCGGCGATGGTGCCGAGCAAGATAGCAAGGAACGTCGCGCCTTCGATCAGGGCGTTGCCGGCAGATAGTTCGCGGGTTTCCAGATGGACGGGGAGGATGCCGTACTTGATCGGCCCGAACAAGGCGGCGAGGATGCCAAGACCGGTGAGGGCTGCAAATAGAAGGGGCACAGAACCGAAGTAGAATCCGGCTGCGGCAAGGGCTGCGACTGGGATTTCGGCCAGTTTCAGTTTTTGAGCGATCAGAGCCTTATCGAAGCGGTCGGCGATCTCACCGCCGAGGGCCGATAGGATGAAGAAGGGGGCGATCAGGACGACGCCCGCGAGTGTGACGAGGACCTGTCCGCTTTCCTGGCCAAGCCGGTAAAGGATCAGCAGCGATAGGGCGGTTTTGACGAAGTTGTCGTTGAGGGCTGCAAAAAACTGGCACCAGAAAATCGGTGCGAAGCGGCGGGTTGACAGCAACTGCATAAACATCGGGGTCGGCTCCAGGGGCAGGCCGGACGGAAAGGCTGATGCAACTTGTGCAGTTCAGCCGTGCGCCGTGTCGGCAATCTAATGATTTCAAGGTCTTGACTTACCAGATCATCGTTAATGTTCAGCCTACTCTAGTCTTTTTTCGAGGCAAACCCGATGATTGCGGGCGCTGGAACGATAACTTTGAGGGTGTGGCATGGGTTGGGTCATATTTGCCGCCGAGAGTTTGATGCTGGGATGAACTTGGTTCATGTGTTTATAAGTGCAGCATGAACAATGTTCAAGGGCTATTTGAGTTTACATGCGAGCAATGGGGGCTGTGGTTTCCCATTTATGAAAAGGTTCGTTTCTGGACTGGACAGTAGCGCGCGGTCGCTGCAGGGCTTAAACGTGCGGTCGTGACGCGAATTGAGAGGCTTTGATGCCCGAGCAGGCGCTTGAATTGACCGTCAACGGGGAGCGGCAGCGTGTCGTTGCGGCGACGTTGGATGGTGCTTTGATCGAGCTGGGGTTTGGGGCTGTGAAAGTGGCGACCGCGCTCAATGGCGATTTTGTACCCGCCAGGCGGCGGGCAGGAGTGCTGCTCAAGGCTGGCGACCGGATAGAAATCGTGACGGCTCGCCAGGGTGGCTGAGTTTGGATTTTCAGCCTCGTATTCAGGCGCTTTTGAAGTAGGCAGTTATGACCACGGTTACGACACAAACGATGACGCCGGGCGAGATGGTTGATAACTTTGCCGTGTATGGCGAGACTGTCGCCTCGCGGTTGATGTTGGGGACGGCGCTCTACCCCTCGCCTGCGGTGATGGCTGAGAGCGCAAGAGCTTCGAAAGCCGGGATCATCACAGTGTCTTTGCGTCGTGAACAGGCGCGTGGCAGGACCGGTGAACGGTTCATGAGCTTTATCTCGGAGCTGGGGACGCGGGTGCTGCCCAATACGGCTGGCTGCCACACGGCCAAGGAAGCGATCACGACGGCGCTGATGGCGCGGGAGATTTTCGGGACCGATTGGATCAAGCTTGAGGTCATCGCCAACGATGACACGCTCCAACCTGAAGTGTTCGGGCTGGTTGAAGCGGCGGGCGTATTGACCAAAGAGGGTTTTAAAGTCTTCCCCTATACAACCGAGGATCTTTCAGTCGCTGAGCGGCTGTTGCGGGCTGGGTGCGAGGTGTTGATGCCGTGGGGAGCACCCATTGGCAGTGGGCGGGGCTTGAATAATGCCTATGGTTTGCGGCTGCTGCGTGCGTTTGTGCCGGGCGTTCCGCTGGTGGTCGATGCTGGATTGGGAGCGCCTTCACATGCGGCGGCGGCGATGGAGCTTGGGTATGATGCCTGCCTTTTGAATACTGCGGTCGCCAAAGCTGCCGATCCGCCACGGATGGCGCGGGCGTTCGCGGCGGCGATTGAGGCGGGCCGGACGGCGTATCTATCTGGGTTGATGGAGCCGCGCGATATGGCGTCGCCCTCGACGCCGGTTGCCGGAACCCCGGTTCTTGATCTGGAGCGCAAATGACGATCGTAGGCTTGCCGCAGCCGGCGCTGTTTTATCCGATTGTTCCCGATGTCGCGTGGCTTGAGCGGATCGTGCCGCTGGGGGTTGCTACCGTTCAGTTGCGGCTCAAGGATGCGGCACCCGGGGAGGTGCGGGTTCAGATTGCCCGCAGTCTTGAGGCCTGCCGGGCGCACGGCGTGCAATTGATCGTGAACGATTACTGGCGGGAAGCGCTTGAGGCTGGCGCTGATTATATCCACCTTGGTCAGGAGGATTTGGAACAGGCCGATCTTGCGGCGATCAAGAAGGCTCGTGTCAAAATTGGGCTTTCGACCCATGACGAGCGCGAGCTTGAGGTCGCGCTGGCGGCTCATCCCGACTACATCGCGCTGGGTCCGATTTATGAGACGAAGTTAAAGGCGATGACGTGGAAGCCTCAAGGGCTTGCCCGGATTGCTCAATGGAAGGCGCGGATTGGCGACATTCCCCTGGTGGCGATCGCCGGGTTGACGCTGGAACGTGCGCCGGGCGTGCGGGCGGCAGGAGCCCAATCGCTGGCGGTGATTACGGACTTTGTGACCCATCCTCAACCTGAGCAGCGCATCAAGGAATGGCTGACTTGGGCAAAGTTGGCGATATAATGGGACGTTGCATTGTTTGACCAATTGCAGGGATTTGCCTGCGTCGTCTAACGGATTGATCGCCTCCGATGGCCTATCGCTTGAAGCCTGATCAAACATTTGATTCTGGAATTCGTCGTATCGGGCTCGAGCAGATTGATCGTGCGCTGCATCATCTTCAGGGCGGATGCGAGGAGGGTGACCACATCCATGAAACCCGCAAGGCGCTGAAGCGGATTCGTGCGTTGTTGCGGCTGGTGAGGCCGGGCCTCAGTTCGCAAGTCTACAAAACCGAAAATGCCCGTTACCGCGATATCAGCCGGTTTTTGGCCGGGGCACGCGACAGTCAGGTGCTGCTGGAGACAGTCGATAAATTCGAGACGATGTCGAAGGGGCGGACCAAGTCTGCGTTTGTGTCGGCGCGGACGCGATTGGCCGGGAAGGCCATCGCAGGGCGAATTGGCAATCATGAGGACGCCATCGCGCAAGCCATCGAGGGCTTGGTTGCCGGGCGTGCCGTGATGACGGATCTGGCGTTCAAGGAAGTTGAATTCGAGGTTGCCATCGAAGGCATGCAGCGCACGTATCGCCAGGCGGTACGCGCGTTTAGGCGCGCATATGACGAGCCCGGTGGCGAGGCGCTGCATGAGTGGCGCAAGTTTGTTCAACATCACTGGCGGCAGATGTCGTTGCTGACGGCTGCTTGGCCGGAGATGGCACATACACGGGTGGCTGCTGCCAAGGAAATCTCGAACATGCTTGGCGAGGATCACGACATTGAGGTCATGCTCGCCGCATTGGAGGCGAAGGCGGGTAAGCCGGGTCAAGGGAAAGCGGTTTTGTCTGAAGGGCAGCTAAAGCTGACGCATGCCTGCGCCATCGAGCGGCAGGCGGAGTTGCGGGCTGCGTGTCATACGCTGGGGCTGCGGTTGTTTGCCGAGCCGGCGGACGCTTTTGCCGACAGGATGCGGCACTATTGGGCGTCTGCTGGTGCCGCCGATGATCTGTCAGCACAGGGGTGACCGTAGGTGCTTTGAGCATTTGACGGGGAACGTCTGCTCCTCGTAGGTGTGACGGCAGTAAGCACGGAGCAGATGATGAACGAGATTGTAAGTCCTCAGGGGTTTGAGCCCGACGGGTCCGCGCGGCCGGCCGATCACCCCAAGGTTCAATGCGGGCGCGTCGGCGTGCTGCTGCTCAATCTCGGCACGCCTGACGGCACCGATTACTGGTCGATGCGGCGCTATCTCAAGCAGTTCCTCTCGGACCGGCGCGTCATCGAGGTGCCAAAACTGATCTGGTGGCCGATCCTCAATCTCATTATCCTGACCAAGCGGCCCGGCCCCAAGGGGCGCGATTACGCGTCGATCTGGAATAAGGAACGCGACGAGGGGCCCTTGAAGACAATAACGCGCAGTCAGGCCGAGCAGTTGGCCAAGCGTCTTGCTGGGCACCCTCGCGTGGTTGTCGATTGGGCTATGCGGTACGCCAACCCCTCGACGGAGAGCCGTATCCGCGCGCTGCAGGAGCAGGGCTGCGAGCGGATTTTGCTGGTACCGCTGTATCCACATTATGCGGCAGCGACGACGGCGACGGCGGCGGACGAGGCCTTTCGCGTGCTGATGAAGCTGCGCTGGCAGCCGTTCGTGCGGGTCGCGCCATCCTATCACGATGATCCGACGTACATCGATGCGCTGGCGGTTTCGATGCGGGCGAGTTTGGCTAAGCTCGATTTCGAGCCAGAGATCATTCTCGCGACCTTCCACGGCATGCCTCAGAAGTATCTCGACAAGGGCGACCCGTACCATTGCCAATGCCAGAAGACGTCGCGGTTGCTGCGCGAGCGGCTGGGGATTGCCAAGGAGCGGTGGCGCACGTCGTTCCAGTCGCGGTTTGGCAACGATCCGTGGCTGCAGCCTTATACGGATGAGACGATAACGGCGCTGGCCAAGGACGGCGTCAAGCGGCTTGCTGTAGTGGCACCTGGGTTCTCGGCCGATTGCCTGGAGACGCTGGAGGAACTCGATGTCGAAAACCGCGAGTACTTCACGCGCAACGGCGGCGAGCAGTATGCGTATTTGCCTGCATTGAATGACAGCGAACAGGGTATGCGGGTGATCGAGGCCATTACCCGGCGCGAGTTGATGGGCTGGATTTGACGTCTGGCCGCTAAACCTTCTTGCGTGGCTTTGGCTGCGCATGCTGCCAAGCCGTTTCCAAAGCGAATTTGAGATCGGCTTGGGACATGGATTCCAAGTTGGCGGTGGTCCATCCTTGTTTTCCCCAGGCATTGGGGATGGCTGTGTAGATGTCGGGGCTGACAAGGCATTTCAAGAGTTGCTCGTCAGGCGTGAATTTGAAATTGGCGGTGAGGCCATCTGCGGCAAGCGTCACGTAGATACGAGCGGTCTTGAAGGCGGTGCGGTCGAAATGCGGTGCTTGTGTAGTGCCCTCAAGCGACAGAGCCAATTGTTGCAAGTCGAACCCTGTTGCCATGGCTAAATCTCAATGGGGTCAAGTTTTGCTTGGCCGTTCAAAGACCATATCGCAACAGGTGGTGCGGGAGTTGCGGACTTCGCGGTCGAGGATGTCGATCAGCGCAAAGCCGTGGCGGGCCATGATGTCGAGGATTTGCTGGGGACGGTAGGCGTAGGCTTTGCCCAGGTGCATTTCGAGGATCACGGCGTCGATTGCCGGTAATAGGCCTTCTGCGCCTTGGAGCACGGCCAGTTCGTAGCCTTCGGTGTCTATTTTCAGGATCGCGGGACGTTTCAGGTCGGCTGGTTTGAGGACTTCGTCCAGGCGGCGGACGGGGACGACCATGGTGGGGAAGGTTCGCCCGGGCTTGTCTTTGGTGCCAAGCAGGGACGCGCTCGCGGGACCTGACAGGTGGAAGGTCGCTTCGCCGTTGGCGGCGCCGGCTGCGACTTTATGCAGGTGGCAGTTGCGCTGGCGCATGAGGCCGGTCTCAAGCATCGCGTGGAACTGGGGCTGGGGTTCAAACAGCTCGATGGTGGCGTCAGGGCAGCGCGCATAGAGGTCGGGGGTGCCGTAGGCAACGCCGATGTCGATGATGTGGTTGAACTTGGTCGTGGTGCGGATCGAGGTCATATCGACCTGATCGAATACGCGCAGGCCGACCCGGCGGAGCAGGTCGTTGAGTTTAAGGCGTAGCTGGCGGCGCATATAGTTGCGCGGCTGAGTTTTGAAGCGAGGCTTGGCTGCGCTGTCGTCGATGGCGTCCGGGTTTGAGGTATTGTCCGCCATCATGCGGCTCCAGCGCGGACGAGGTCGTGGATGTGGAGGATGCCAACGGGCTTGCCTTTTTCCACGACGAAGATTGCTGAGATGCGCGAGGAGCTGATCATCTCAAGTGCGGTGGCGGCCAGCATATTGGGGGCGGCCGTTTTGGGCTTCTTGGTCATGATTTCGCCTGCGGTCGCGTTCAGGAGGGCATCGCCCATGTGGCGGCGCAAGTCGCCGTCGGTGATGATGCCGGCGAGTTTGCCTTTGGTATCGACGACGCCGAGGCAGCCGAAGGACTTGGTGGTCATGGTGACGATGGCTTCGCTCATTTTTGCCGATTGGGATGCGAGCGGGAGACGGTCGCCTTTGTGCATCAGATCGGAGACGTACTTGAGGCTTGCGCCGAGCGAACCGCCGGGGTGGAACATTTTGAAGTCATGGGCGGTGAAGCCTTTGCTTTCGAGCAGCGCGATGGCGAGGCAGTCGCCAATGGCCAACTGCATAGTGGTCGAGGTCGTCGGTGCCAGTCCGTGGGGGCAGGCCTCCTTGGCGCGCGGCAGCTCTAACACGACGTCGGCTTGCTGGCCAAGGGCTGAGCTGCCGCCCGAGGTGATGGCGATCAGCGGCACACGGAAGCGGCGCGAATACATAATGATGTTTTTGAGCTCGACCGTCTCGCCCGACCAGGAAAGTGCGAGAATCACATCGTCGGGGGTGATCATGCCGAGGTCGCCGTGGGAGGCTTCGCTTGGGTGGACGAAGAAGGCCGGCGTGCCAGTGGACGCGAAGGTTGCTGCGATTTTCTGGGCGACGTGGCCGCTCTTGCCGATGCCGGAGACGATGACGCGGCCTTTGGCGGCTTTTAGCGTTTTGACTGCATTTTCAAAAGGTTGATGCAGCCCGTTCTTGAGCGCTTTCTCAAGGTGGGCCAGCCCGTCCGCCTCCAGCGCCAGGGTTCGCAGGGCCGAGAGCTGGGCATGTGAAACGCGAGCCAGTTTGGGCGTGCGGGCGGCTACGGTCATGGCGGCAAAGGCTTTCTTTGAAATCCCGGATAGGGGTTCTTATCAGAGCTGGGCGGGCGTCACCACTGCGTGTGTGCGGGTTATGGGATGGGTGGACAAACTTTCCTGCAAATTGTGGGACACGCGTCCGAGTTGGGCTGGAGCGGGGAAGTTTGCCGGGTCTCTCAACGGATCGTTAACCCAAACTTCCTAATGTGGTTCGTGCGTGTGCGTTTTTGCAAGTTGGGCTCGTATTGGGTCCGTACTGCCCTGGGAGAGCGCCACTGTGCCGATTGCTAGCATGCGGATCATATGGATTGCGCTGATGGCGTCGACGGCGGCGCTGGGCCTTGTCGCGCCGCTTGCGTTTGCACAAGACGCGGCCCCTGGCGTTACGCGCTCGCGCTCGACTGTTGAACCCTATCGCCCCGCTCGCTCACGCACGCAGCCTGATGGCTTTGGCGATGGATCAGCTGCTGCCGATTTGCCCGCTCCCATTCCTGCCGATGATGCCTCGGCTGCGCCGCAAGATCCCGATGATCTCGAACCGCTGCCGCGCAATGGACAGCGGGCCGTGCGTCAAGACGGCGATCTGAGCGAGCCGGAAGCGCCGATGGCGCGCGATGGCGTGATCGATACCGGCGAGGCGGCGGCACCCGTCGATGGCGGCGATCCGTCGACGATCGACAGCCGCCCGCTTGAAGAAGCGCAGTTATTCCAGGCACCCGCTTCGACCGTTGATGCGCTGTTGTTTCAGGTCGAAGAGCTTGAGCCAATTCTTGACCGGCGGCCGCAGCGGTTGTTCCGGTTTGAGCCTTACGACCCTATCGGTGTGAAGGTTGGCAGCTTTGTGCTGTTTCCCGAAGTCGAGTTTGGGGGTGCTGCCAATTCGAATGTGTTCCGCGCGCCGAATGCCCGGGTGGATTCGACGTTCGATGTGCGGCCTTCGGCACGGTTGGTTTCCAATTGGAAGCGGCATGCGCTCGAATTCAGCGCGCGCGGGACGGCCTCGTTTTATAATGAATTTTCGACCGAAAATGAAAAAACGTACACGCTGGAAACGCGCGGGCGGATCGATTTGTCCAAGCGGACCAATCTGCAGGCCTCCGTCAGCCGGGATGTATCGCAGGAGAGCCGGTCGGTGCTTGAGGCGCGCAATGTCGGCACCCGTGCCGATGTGGTGACGGACACGGCCACGCTTGCTCTCAATCATCGTTTCAACCGGCTGGCGTTGCAGTTGCGCGGGTCGGTAACCGACCGGGCCTATGGCGATAGCACGTCTGCTGGGGCGACGATTGCCAACGACACCCGCGACTACACAACGTACGAACAGGCGGTTCGGGCCTCCTGGGACTTCAAGCCGACGCTGGCAGCCTTCACCGAAGTCGCTATCAATCAGCGCGACTATAAGGGGCTTGATGCTGGCGGGCTGGACCGCTCGTCGACCGGTGAGCGTTTTCGAGCTGGGCTATCGTTTGGCAATACCGGAGAATTCCTGCGGGGTGAAGTGGGGGCGGGTTGGGGCGCGCAGCATCCAGCCAATTCGAGCTTGCCCGACGTCTCCGGTGTGATCGTAGATGCCAACCTGACTTATCGCGCGAATGCTTTGACGTCGGTTGCATTTGCTGCCCGTTCGGATTTCGTCGAAACGACGACGGCGGGTGTGGGCGGTGTGCGTTCGCAGTTTGTGGGTGTGGAAGTGCGACATGCTTTCCGCCGGGATCTCATTGGCACGGCGGGTCTTGGATATACGGTATCGAACTATGCCGGCAGCACGCTGAGCGAAGACGAACTGCGCGCGACGCTCGGGCTGGAATACTTCTTGAACCGCGAAACGGTGCTGTTCTCGCGCTACGTCCATACGGCCTTCACCAGCAATGCCGCCAACGCGAGCTATGATGCCGATGAGGTCCGCGTTGGAGTCCGCATCCGGCGTTGAAGTTTGCACAAGCGCAGTGCCGCACGTCCCCCTCGCCCCCTGGGGAGAGGGCCGGGGTGAGGGGTTTCAGGCATAAGCCCGGATATTGAGTGAAGTGAAGTCACCCCTCATCTGCCCTGTCATCGCGAAGCGATGCTTCGCATCGACCGGGCATCTTCTCCCCAGGGGGAGAAGGGGTGGCTCCTAGAGTTCTTCGTAGTTGAGGTCGCTCAGATTGCTTCCATCACATCAGGAACCGGGGCGTGAGGGGTGGCGAGCCAGCTTGGCACGGGCAGGCCTTTTGAGGTCAGGAACTCGGGGTTGAAGAGCTTCGATTGATAGCGGGTGCCGTAGTCGCACAGGATGGTTACGACAGTGTGGCCGGGGCCGAGGTCGTGGGCGAGCCTCGTGGCGGCGGCGACGTTGACGCCGGACGATGAGCCCAGGCACAGGCCTTCTTCGCTCAGGAGTTGGAAGACGGTTGCGACGCTTTCAGTGTCGGGGATCAGGTACGCACGGTCGACTTCGATGCCTTCCAGGTTCGCCGTGATGCGGCCCTGGCCGATACCTTCGGTGATGGAGGAGCCTTCGGCTTTGAGTTCGCCGGTGGTGTAGTGCGAATAGAGGGCGGAGCCTGGCGGATCGGCGAGGGCGATGACGATATTCTTGCGCTTTGCTTTAAGGCCGAGGGAAATGCCGCCAAGGGTCCCGCCCGAGCCGACCGCGCAGGTGAAGCCGTCGATATTACCGCCGGTTTGATGCCAGATTTCGTGAGCTGTGGTTTCGATATGGGCGTCGCGGTTGGCGACGTTGTCGAACTGGTTGGCAAAGATCACCGAACCTGGGTTCGCGCGGTTCATCGTCTCCGCAAGGCGAGCGGCGTACTTCACGTAGTTGTTCGGGTTCTTGAACGGTACTGCGGGGACTTCGATCAGGTGGGCCCCTAACAGGCGCAGCGTGTCCTTTTTTTCCTGTGACTGTGTATTTGGGATGACGATGACGGTCTTGAAGCCGAGCGCATTGGCGACGACGGTAAGGCCGATGCCAGTATTGCCGGCGGTGCCTTCAACGATGGTGCCACCTGGCTTCAATGCGCCGCTGCGGACGGCTTGGTTGATGATGTAGAGCGCGGCGCGGTCTTTTACGGACTGGCCGGGGTTCATGAATTCGGCTTTTCCCAGCACGGTACAGCCGGTTGCTTCAGAGGCGCGGCGCAGTTTGATGAGCGGGGTGTTTGCGATGGCACCGATCACGCCGGAGACCTGGGCGGCCGATGGGCCGTGTCGGGCCGAGTCTGGAATCGTGTTCATGGATTAATCGGTGTCCTGCCGCTGATATTTCCGGTGTGGCGATTGCATTCGTGTGCGCCGGTTTCAACCAAGGGACGCACAAACCGGCGTGGGCGTCACATTTTCTGACGCCGCTTAACCCGGACTTAACCACCCTGCACGTACTGTCAATCTGCAAACTTGAAGTCTGCAGGTCACTTTTACCGTGTGTCGGGTGCCTGTCAAAATAGGGTCTACGCCAATGAAACTCGTATCGCTAGCTGGTGTCGCCTCGGCAGCACTTATCCTTGCTGTCACCGTGCCAGTCACTGCCCAGGCCGCCGATCTTGGTGGTGCCCGTGGCTCCATGAAAGACTACGGCGGGCCAATGCCCGTTATCCAGCAGGGCTCGAGCGGTCCTTGCTACTTCCGTGCCGACGTCGGCTACTCGTGGTCGAACGATCCCACCATCAAATGGCCTGTCGACAACGACGCTTTCAACCTCGCCAACGGCACGACCTATGCGAACGGCGATGCTGTTTCCAACACGAGCCGCGAAAACGGCATGCTTGCTGAAGCCGGCGTCGGCTGCGGCTGGGGTGGTTCGCGCGGCGTTCGCGTAGAAGCGATGTTTGGCTATCGCGGCGAGCGCAAAATCGACGGTGAGCCGGTGTTCTACGCCGGTGCGCCGACGGATCCGATCCCAACGACCACCGAAGATCCGATGCATACGACGTTGCGCACGACCACGTTCATGCTCAATGCCTATAAGGATCTGGGCAATTTCGGCGGCTTCACGCCTTACGTCGGCGCCGGTATCGGGGCTGCCTATCACAAGCTCGATGACATTTACTTCACGGGCAACGCAAACCTCGTAAACCGCATTCACGGCGACAACGATCTTGCTTTTGCTTGGTCGCTGATGGCGGGCGTCGGTTACCAGATTTCGGACCGCGCCACGCTCGACGTTGGCTATCGCTACATCGATATGGGCAAGATTTCATCGCAACGCAGCGATACCGGCGGTTACGTTAACCCCGCCGTTCACTTCGACGATCTGACTGCGCATGAAGTCAAGGTCGGTCTGCGCTACAACTTCGGTGGCGGCAGCGATTGCTGCGCTGTCCATCAGCCGATGAAATAAAATTGCTGGAACGAAAGTTTCACAGTGAAAAGCCGGGCCTCGCGCCCGGCTTTTTGCCGTTTTGAAGGCTGGAAACACTGGCGGTTGCCGCACCACGCTGGTCATGGCTGTAAAAGTGCATTGATTTTGTTGGCTGCTCCCCGATATACCAGCGGCCTTAGCGTTTGTTTTGCCGCATGCCGGTGGCGGGTCCTTCAGCTATGAGGATCTGCCCGAAAGCACGTTTCTATGGGCGCAAGCGGGCGTGGTGGAATTGGTAGACACACCAGATTTAGGTTCTGACGGCCTAGCCGTGGGGGTTCAAGTCCCTCCGCCCGCACCATTTTTCGCGATCTAAGGGTTGCCTTGTCAGGGGTGGTCCGGCGGTCTGGTTCAATCGAGATGGTGCTGTAGCGCCGTTTCTAGCTACGGGTTTTTGGGTTCAGGGTTATGCAAATCACGGAATCAAGCGCAGACGGCCTCAAGCGGACGATGAAGATCGTCGTCTCCGCCGCTGAAATCAGCGAGCGGTTCGAGAAGGAACTCTCAGAGCTAAAGGACAAGGTCCAGCTCAAAGGCTTCCGTAAGGGCAAGGTGCCCGTCGTTCATATCAAGAAGTTGTACGGCCGCTCCGTCATGGGCGACGTTCTCGATGGCGCGATCAAGGATACCAGTCTGCAGGCGATCGAGGAGCGCAAGGAGCGCCCCGCCATGCAGCCGACCATCACGCTTCCGGAAGATCAGGCGGTGATTGCTCAGGTTGTCGACGGTAAGGCCGACTTGGCTTATTCGATGAGCTTTGAGGTGCTGCCGCAGGTCGATGTGGTCGATCTGTCGACGCTCAAGCTGGAGCGTGTTGTCGCGGACGTTGATCCCTCAGACATCGACGGCGCGATTGAGAAGCTCGTTGATCGCAGCGTCAGCTATACCGACGAGGACGGTCGTTCAGCCGGTGATGCCGACCGTGTAACGCTCGATTTCGTCGGCAAGATCGACGGCGAAGTGTTCGACGGTGGGTCGGGTGAAGGCGCGCAACTTGTCCTCGGCCAGGGGCAGTTCATTCCAGGCTTTGAAGATGGGCTAAAGGGTGCCAAGGCTGGCGAGAAACGCGAAGTGAAAGCGACTTTCCCAGAAACCTATCCGGTTAAGCCGCTGGCTGGCAAAGAAGCGGTATTCGATGTGGCCGTGAAGGCGGTGGCTGCGGCGTCGCGTCCGGTTGTCGATGATGAGTTTGCAGCATCGCTTGGCGCCGAGAACGTAGAAGACCTGCGTAAGCTCGTCACGGAGCAGCTGCAGAAAGAACTTGATGCCGCGTCGCGCCTGAAGATCAAGCGTGAGTTGCTCGATGTGCTGGAAAAGGCGCATTCATTCGAGTTGCCGGGTTCGCTGGTCGAGCACGAGTTCAAATCGATTTGGGGTCAACTCGAAAACAGCTTGAAGCAGCAGGGCAAGACGTTTGCCGACGAAGGCAAGTCGGAAGATGACACCAAGGCCGAGTATCAAAAGATTGCCGAGCGTCGCGTGCGCCTCGGCTTGCTCGTCGGTGAAATCGGCGACAAGAACAAGATCGCAGTGACGCAGGATGAACTGCGGCGCGCGCTGATCGAGCAGGCCCGTCAGTTTCCCGGTCAGGAAAAGATGGTCTACGAATATTACGAAAAGACGCCGGGGGCGGTTGCTGAGCTGCGCGCGCCGATCTTTGAGGACAAGGTTGTGGATTACGTGCTGTCGCAGGCTTCCCCGACCGTCCGAAAGGTGAGCAAGGATGAATTATTCAAGATGGCCGAGGACGTCACGCAGTCTTGAGGCTTGAGCGGTCCTTATAGTAAGACGAATTCGTGCGGCATGGGTTCCATTGCCCATTGCCGGCACGATACTCATATAGCCAACAGGTTGGCCTGAAAGGCGGCTTCGCTTTTTGGGGTGGTTTTTCGCGGCGAACCACATCACAGTGCGCCTTGATCTTACCTGAAGCCTGCCGTGACAATGCTGCGATTTGGCGCGAGTGTGCCGGACTGACAGCTGCGTCGACCGTCTTGCGTAGGCTTTCAACGCTATCCAATTCCTGCCCATCGAGGAGCTCAATACAATGGTTTACTGGCCGACGGTCATTGAACAAACCAACCGCGGCGAGAAGCAGTTCGACCTGCTTTCGCGGATGCTGCAGGACAGAATCGTATTCGTAATCGGTCCCATCGAAGACACGATGGCCAGCTCCGTGTGTCTGCAGCTCCTGTTCCTTGAGTCGCAGAATCCGAAAAAAGAAATCTCGATGTACATCAACTCGCCGGGTGGCGTGGTGACGTCGGGGATGGCGATTTACGACACGATGCAGTTCATCAAGTCGCCGGTTGCGACGTTGTGCATGGGGCAGGCTGCGTCAATGGGTTCGCTTTTGCTCGCGGCTGGTCATAAAGACATGCGGTTTGCGTTGCCAAATGCCCGCATCATGGTTCACCAGCCGTCGGGCGGTTTCCAGGGGCAAGCGTCCGATATCGAGCGGCATGCGGAAGATATCGTCAAGATGAAGCGCCGGCTGAATGAGGTGTACGTCAAGCACACCGGGCAACCGTATGAAAAGATTGAGCGAACTCTTGATCGCGATCACTTCATGACCGCCGATGAAGCCAAGGATTTCGGCCTCGTCGACCGGGTTTTGACGTCGCGTGACGACGTGGCCGGGTTGCTCGATCCGAAGAAGACTTAAGTAGGTTTGGGCGAAAACTGAGGTGGCGGTGTGGCTTGCGGGACGCTTTTTGTGCGGGTCCACCGCCTAACCCACGAGATTGTCTGATTCTGGGATGGCGCAGCCAAGCGAATTAATCCATCCTTGATTCAGGGGCGCAAGGCATGCTGAAATCAGTTACAAATGAATTTAGCTGCACCAACTTACGGCTTGTTTGAGCAAGACTTGTTTGAGCAAGATACGTGACTTATTTGAAGCACTGCAAGTTTTGGTGCTGCTAGCGTGAGTAAGTAGCCTGCTTCACCCTCGTATAGGGGAGGCCGCGCAAGACGAGAAGCCTTCGGCATGCGTGCTATCTACGCGCATCGCCGACTACGGATGAGAGACGGTATGCCTCCTCAGGAAAAAAATACGCTGTATTGCTCGTTCTGCGGGAAGAGCCAGCATGAGGTGCGCAAACTGATTGCCGGTCCGACTGTGTTCATCTGTGATGAATGTGTCGAGCTGTGCATGGATATTATTCGCGAAGAGAATAAGAACACCCTCGTGAAGTCGCGCGATGGCGTGCCGACTCCGCAGGAAATCTGCGCCGTTCTTGATAGTTATGTGATCGGTCAGGAGCACGCCAAGCGGGTGCTAGCGGTTGCGGTACACAACCACTTTAAGCGGCTGAACCACGCGGCAAAGAACAACGACGTCGAGTTGGCCAAGTCCAACATTCTGCTCGTCGGGCCGACCGGCTGCGGAAAGACGTTGCTGGCGCAGACGCTGGCACGCATTCTCGACGTGCCGTTCACGATGGCGGATGCGACGACTTTGACCGAAGCCGGTTATGTCGGCGAAGACGTGGAAAACATCATTCTCAAGCTATTGCAGAGCGCCGACTATAACGTCGAGCGGGCACAGCGCGGCATTGTTTACATCGACGAGGTCGACAAGATCTCACGCAAGTCGGACAATCCATCGATTACGAGGGACGTGTCGGGCGAGGGCGTTCAGCAGGCGTTGCTCAAGATCATGGAAGGCACCGTTGCGTCGGTGCCGCCCCAGGGTGGCCGCAAGCATCCCCAGCAGGAGTTCCTACAGGTCGATACGACGAATATTCTGTTCATTTGCGGCGGCGCGTTCGCTGGGTTGGAAAAAATCATTTCGCGCCGTGGTAAAGGCACCTCGATCGGGTTTTCCGCTAAGGTCACGGGACCCGACGAGCGCCGCACGGGTGAAGTCCTGCGTCAAGTCGAACCGGAAGATCTGTTGAAGTTCGGACTTATCCCTGAATTCATCGGACGCCTGCCGGTCATCGCGACGCTTGAAGATCTCGATGAGCCGGCACTGGTGCAAATCCTGACCGAGCCGAAAAATGCTCTCGTCAAGCAGTATGCGCGGCTGTTTGAGATGGAAGACGTGAAACTCACCATTACAGCTGACGCGATGAAGGCGATTGCGCGCCGCGCGATTGAGCGCAAGACCGGCGCGCGTGGGTTGCGTTCCATCATGGAGGGCATCCTGCTCGATACGATGTTTGATCTGCCCGCCTTGAAGGGCGTGGAGGAAGTGGTGATCGGTCCGGAAGTCGTTGAAGGTTCGGCTAAGCCGTTGCGCATCTATTCGGATCGCGCTGAAGAAAAGGGTTCGACGGCGTCTTAAGTCGATTTGACGCCTAGCCCGGCATGAGTTGAGGATGACCCGGTGTGCGGTCGTCTGGCCTTGATTGTTGCGGGAAAGAGGCCATCTGTTAACCGCTGGCGGGGACTTGTTTGGAACCTGCGAGTTCGGGTCGTGTGATTGTTGATACGTGAGATCCATCGGTGATGGTTGCTCTGTGGGTAACGAAAGAATGCCCCGGTTGAGCCACGATCATGGCCATTGTCGCCGCAAAAGGGACAGGGCTGTGAGGCAAAGCTGGCTCGTTGAAACCTGGTGCTTTTCTTCTGGATCAGGAGAAGAGGGCCGCTCCGGAGACGGGACATACCATGAGCGAAGACAAGCCTGTGAAAGATAAGGCATCGAGCAAGGAGCTGTATCCAGTCCTGCCGCTGCGCGACATCGTCGTGTTTCCTTACATGATTGTGCCCCTGTTCGTTGGCCGTGAAAAATCGATTGCGGCACTTGAAGAGGTGATGCGCGCCGACAAGCAAATTCTGCTTGCT
Organism: Hyphomicrobiaceae bacterium; assembly: GCA_031417455.1. GTDB lineage: Bacteria > Pseudomonadota > Alphaproteobacteria > Rhizobiales > Hyphomicrobiaceae > JANXVY01. Next base: position 19,539 of record JANOVN010000410.1, read on the forward strand.
GCGCAGAAAAACGCAGGCGATGACGACCCGGCGACGGACGCGATTTTCGAAGTGGGAACGCTCGCTTCTGTGCTGCAATTGCTGAAGTTGCCCGATGGCACCGTGAAAGTGCTGGTCGAGGGCACTGCGCGCGCGCGGATCAAGCGTTACACCGACAACTCCGATTACTTCGAGGCGGAAGTTTCGCGCGTCGAGGACGTGGTTGGGTCGAAGGACGAGATCGAGGCGTTGTCGCGTTCGGCGGTGACGCAGTTTGAGAGCTATGTGAAGCTCAACAAGAAGATCTCGCCTGAAGTACTCGGCACGATCAGCCAGATTGAAGACCCCTCCAAGCTTGCCGATACGATCGCGTCGCATCTTGCCGTCAAGATTTCCGAGAAGCAGGAAGTGCTCGAAGTCACCACGATTTCGGAGCGGCTCGAGCGTGTCTATGCGCTGATGGAGAGTGAAATCTCCGTGCTGCAGGTCGAGAAGAAAATCCGTTCGCGCGTCAAGCGCCAGATGGAGAAGACGCAGCGCGAGTACTATCTCAACGAACAGATGAAGGCGATCCAGAAAGAGCTCGGCGATACCGACGAGCGCGATGATATCGCCGAATTCGAAGACAAGATCGAGAATACCAAGCTGTCGAAGGAAGCTCGCGACAAGGCGCTTGCTGAGCTCAAGAAGCTCAAGCAGATGAGCCCGATGTCGGCTGAAGCGACGGTGGTGCGCAACTATCTCGATTGGCTGTTGTCTATCCCTTGGGGCGTCAAGGGTAAGGTCAAGAAGGATCTCGAAGAAGCCCAGGCGACTCTCGATCTCGAGCACTACGGGCTTGAGAAGGTCAAGGAGCGCATCGTTGAGTATCTGGCGGTTGGTGCACGCACCAATAAGCTTAAAGGGCCGATCCTGTGCCTCGTCGGTCCCCCCGGCGTGGGCAAAACCTCGCTGGGCCGATCAATTGCGAATGCCACCGGTCGCGAGTTTGTGCGGATGAGCCTTGGCGGCGTTCGTGACGAAGCGGAAATTCGCGGTCATCGCCGCACCTACATCGGTTCGATGCCCGGCAAGGTCATCCAGTCGATGAAGAAGGCGAAGCGCAACAATCCGCTCTTCCTGCTCGATGAAATCGACAAGATGGGCCAGGACTTCCGTGGCGACCCTGCTGCGGCTTTACTTGAAGTGCTCGATCCAGAACAGAACAGCACGTTCAACGACCATTATCTCGAAGTCGATTACGATCTCTCGAATGTGATGTTCGTGACGACGGCCAACACGTTGAACATTCCGCCGGCACTTATGGACCGGATGGAAATTATTCGTCTGGCTGGTTACACCGAGAACGAGAAGCTCGAGATCGCGAAGCGTCATCTGTTGAAGGAACAGCAGACGGCGCACGGGCTGGAGCCGGGTGAGTTTTCGATCGACGACGATGCGTTGCTTGAACTTGTGCGCCGTTACACGCGCGAAGCCGGCGTGCGTTCGCTCGAGCGTGAAGTCGCCAAGCTTGCGCGCAAGTCGGTGAAGGAAATCCTCACGTCTTCGAAGAAGTCTATCCAGATCACTTTGGCTAATCTGGAAGATTATCTCGGCGTGCCGAAGTACCGGTATGGCGAAGCGGAGTTGACCGATCAGGTTGGCGTCGTGACGGGGCTGGCGTGGACGGAAGTCGGCGGCGAGTTGCTGACGATCGAAGGTGTGCAGATGCCGGGTAAGGGCAAGATGTCGGTGACCGGCAACTTGCGCGATGTGATGAAAGAATCGATCCAGGCGGCGAATGCCTATATTCGTTCGCGGTCGGTGGATTTCGGCATCAACCCGAACATGTTCGAGAAAAAGGACATCCACGTGCACGTGCCCGAAGGTGCGACGCCCAAGGATGGGCCGTCTGCAGGGATTGCCATGACGACGGCGATCATCTCCGTTCTGACGGGTATTCCGGTTCGCCGCGATGTCGCGATGACGGGAGAGATCACGCTGCGCGGCCGGGTGCTGCCGATCGGTGGCTTGAAGGAAAAGCTGCTTGCGGCCATGCGCGGCGGGATTAAGACTGTCATCATTCCGGATGAAAACCTGAAGGATCTGGCCGACATTCCCGACGAGGTGAAGGCCAAGCTGCAGATTATTCCGGCCGCGAAGTATGACGATGTGATCAAGATCGCGCTGGTTCGTCAGCCCGAACCGATGACGTGGGATCAGGCGGCAGCGGCAGCGATTACGGCTGATGCAGATGTTGCGGCGGCGCGTGCTACGGCCCATTGAAGTTAGAATCTGAGCAAGCAAGTGTAGCCCTCGCGGAAGTCGTGCCGCGGGGGTTTTTTGTTGTCGTCACTACCCGTGCGGGTGCGTGCTGGTGCCGATTCGTCAGAGATCGCCTAAAAACCTCTGTTTCCCCAGTGTTTTCGGGGGGTTTTGAGTGTTTTTCCGCTTGACTGGGGTACCCAAACGGCGCTTGTTTGCGGCCTCTGTGGGCGATGCAGACGACATGCGTGAGCAATCACCGTTCTAGGGTCTGTTCGCACCGACACAGTTTCAGGATCAGAAGGATACGCAGACATGAGCAAGAAAGACTTGATCGACGCTGTTGCCAGCCATTGCGAGATCACCAAGGAAAAGGCAGGCCACGCTGTCGAAGCTGTGCTCGAGCACATCAAGAAGTCGATGAAGAAGGGCGATGAAGTTCGCATCCCTGACTTTGGCACGTTCAAGGTCGCCAAGCGCAAGGCGCGCGAAGGCCGCAACCCTGCAACAGGTGCCGCAATCAAGATTCCGGCCGCTAAAGTGCCGAAATTTACGCCGTCGAAGGGCCTCAAGGATCTTCTGAACTAATCGGAAGATTTCCGGTTCTCCGGTCAAAAAACAAAAGCGCGGAATCCATTGAGGACTCCGCGCTTTTTTGTTTCAGGTGATCAGGCGTCAGTTTCCGTTCAGAGTCTGTTTGGAAAAAAAACCGGGCCCGGCTTGCTGCTGGTGTTTCGCGGTGGTGTCGTGCCGATGAGGGTTGCGTGGCCGCGGTTGGCCCGCTACATGATGCGGTGGGCAGTTAGCTCAGCGGTAGAGCGTCTCGTTTACACCGAGATGGTCGGGGGTTCGATCCCCTCACTGCCCACCATATTCCCGAAATTGAGGCCGAGACTTCTTCGCGGCCGACAGGCCGTCCGGCGGACTTGCCCGCGTTGGTGCAGCGTGTCCTTTCGAAGATTGTTCCAGATCAGCTAATACCAGCCCGCAGAATTTTTGACTCTTCGTTCGACAGGCTGCGGGCTGGCATTCTCTTTGCTTTGCGCGTGGCCGCCCCACCAACCCCACGCGCGGATACCAAACCGCATAAGTCAGTACTTAAGCGGTTTGGTATAAATTGCTTCCGGGAAAAGCATGCCCCCGCGAAGGCTGCGGGTGTGATCAATTTTGCGGCAAAAAAAGCACGACAAAGCAAAGAGCTAGGGTCCTTCCGAGGTTCAATCAAAACCGGAAGGACCCTAGTTTAAGGTTCACCTCAGCGTGCTCCTGTGATACGCGTCTGTAGTTCGGTGGATCGGAACCAAAGTTATTGAGGTTCTGTCCTCGTCAATAAAGGGAAAACGGTATGACAATTTCGATGTATCAAGCTTCCATCCCGGTTTTTACGCATATGCTAGGAGCGCTGTCTGCGGTGCTGGACAAGGCTGATGCCCATGGCGCCACCAAGAAGATCGACCCGACTGTGCTGCCTGGGACGCGGTTGTGCCCGGATATGTTCCCGTTGTCGCGCCAGGTGCAGATTGCATGTGATTTTGCCAAGGGGACGGCTGCCCGACTGGCCGGCGTCGATGTGCCGAACTATGGCGATAACGAGAAGACTTTTCCCGAGCTGAAGGAGCGGATCGCCAAGACCATTGCGTTTTTGGCGACGTTCAAGGCTGCGCAGATTGATGGCAGCGAGGAACGGGATATTTCGCTGAAGGTTGGGCCCCAGGAGATGCAGTTTAAGGGGCTGCCGTATCTGATCGCGTTTTCGCTGCCGAACTTCTATTTCCACGTGACCATGGCTTATGCGATTGCGCGCGCTAGCGGCGTTGAACTTGGAAAGATGGACTATCTGGGGACGCCTCGTCCCGCCGCGTGAGCTGGGGCTGAGGACGTGTCAGCGGCGCGCGGCGTTTTGTTTTCACAATGGTGTCGCGTGTCGCTTGACTTCCCCTGCCCCAGCCCGTATCGAACGCGGGTGACCGCATCGTTTCGGCTTTGCGATACTATTGGATTGCGGGAGTAGCTCAGTTGGTTAGAGCGCCGCCCTGTCACGGCGGAGGCCGCGGGTTCAAGTCCCGTCTCTCGCGCCAATCCAACCTTCTCAATATTGGTGATCTTCGCGGCCTCAGGCCAGCAAGGTTGGCCCGGCCGAATAGGTCGCCCTGCCGGAGCGCTGTCGCGCGTGAGGCCAAAAGCTCGCGGGTTCAAGTCCCGTCTCTCGCGCCAATCCAACCTTTCAAGACACCATGCCGATTTACCTCAAGGGTGGGACTTTCCCGCCCTTTTGGGGCGGTGCGTCTGAGGTAGGCGTTGCGCGCTGGCGTGGGCTGCGGTACCACGCTGCATCAGCCCAACGCTGCGTGTCGAGGAGACTATGGCGAACCTGTTTACCGATTATTTGCCGTTGGCGATTTTTCTCGTCGTGGCGCTGGCGTTTTCTGCCGTGCTGCTCGTCGTCCCGTTCCTGATTGCGGTCCGTAATCCCGACAGCGAAAAGGTTTCGGCCTACGAGTGCGGGTTTGCAGCATTCGATGACAGCCGCATGAAATTTGACGTCCGGTTTTATCTGGTGTCGATCCTCTTCATCATCTTCGATCTCGAGATTGCGTTCCTGTTTCCCTGGGCTTCGGCGTTCAAGGAAATTGGCTTGTTCGGCTTCTGGTCGATGATGATTTTCTTGGCTGTGTTGACCATTGGCTTCATCTACGAATGGAAGAAAGGCGCGCTTGAATGGGATTGATCCTTCGCCCCGACGGAAGTCCTGGGTTGTCTGATCCCGTCTTGTGGGACAAGCTGCGCGAAGGCGCTGGTGCTGGCGGTCCTGGAAGCATCACTCAGTCGCCCGATCCGTTTCTTGCCGATGTCAACAATCAACTGGCCGACAAGGGTTTCCTCGTCACCACAACGGACGACCTCATCAATTGGGCGCGCACCGGCTCGCTCATGTGGATGACGTTCGGTCTCGCGTGCTGTGCAGTCGAGATGATGCAGGCGTCCATGCCGCGTTACGATCTCGAGCGCTTCGGTTTTGCGCCGCGCGCGTCGCCGCGTCAGTCCGACGTGATGATCGTGGCAGGAACGCTGACCAATAAGATGGCTCCTGCGTTGCGCAAGGTCTACGATCAGATGCCCGAGCCGCGTTACGTGATTTCCATGGGGTCGTGCGCGAACGGCGGCGGGTATTATCACTACTCGTACGCAGTGGTGCGCGGTTGCGACCGGATCGTGCCGGTAGACATCTACGTGCCGGGCTGCCCGCCAACCGCAGAAGCGTTGCTGTATGGCGTGCTGCTGCTCCAGCGTAAGATCAGGCGCACGGGCACGATTGCGCGGTAAGCGAATTTGGCAACAGCACAATATTCAAGGGTGGGTATGCGGATCGACTTGTGTGCTTTGATGGCGGCCGGCGTGGTTGCGTTGGCGGGGCCCGCACTGGCTGGCGACAAAGACCTGTTGCCCGTGGTCAAAGATCCCAACATCCCAAACCTGATTGGGACCTGGGATGGCAACGCAGACACCATCGGCGACATCCATGGCTTGCGTTCGCGCCGCCGCACGATCCACATCGTTGAACAAACCGACCGGCGCTTTCGCGGGTACTTTGTTTATGACGAGGGTCGCCGGGACTTTTTCGGTGTGATTTATCCCGACAACAAGACGTTCACGTGGGTCAACCCGAAGAGCAAGGGTTATAATCACGGAAACATCCTGGGACCCGACCGGATCGGAGCCTGTTATGTCGAAGCAGGAGCCGACGCCACTGCGGGATGCTCTGAGCTGACGCGCGTTGATCCAAAACCTTGAAGCGAGCCCTGATATGAATGCGATGCCAACCGGTGAAGTCGTTGCAGCGCTTGGTGCGCGGATATTGGCGCGGCGTGAAGCGCACGGGGAGCTGACCATCACGGTGGCGACCGATCAGATCCTGGATGTGCTGAAGACGCTGCGTGACGATTCTAAGTGCCAGTTCGAGATCCTGATCGATTTGGCAGGTGTTGACTATCCCCAACGGGCCCAGCGGTTCGACGTCGTTTATCACCTGCTGTCGCCGCGGCACAATCTGAGGCTGCGGGTCAAGATCGCGGCGGATGAGGCGACGCAGGTTCCCAGTGCGATCGCGGTGTTTCCCAATGCCGATTGGTACGAGCGGGAGGCTTTCGATATGTACGGCATATTGTTTGCCGGGCATCCCGACCTGCGGCGGTTGCTGACCGATTACGGGTTCCAAGGCCATCCCTTGCGCAAGGATTTTCCGCTGAGTGGTTATGTCGAAGTTCGTTACGACGACGAGAAAAAGCGCGTCGTTTATGAGCCGGTGACGCTCATGCAGGATTTCCGGACCTTCGATTTCGAAAGCCCCTGGGAAGGCACGACCTACAATCTTCCGGGCGATGAAAAGGCCAGCGGTCAGCCGCCGAAGTGAAGACGCTTCGCTCAGACCAGGGGCTCGCCCCTGGACCCATGCCTCAAATCGGCGAGCGAAAACGGGCGACCCTTTCGCCTTCCGGCAGCCGAGCGGCCTTCCGACTTTGATTGAATCAAGTCACTCCTCACTCCATGGCCGAGCTTGACCCGGCCATCCAGCAGCCGCGCGGATCGACCTAGCATGTGATACCATGGAGCAGAACGATTGACCCTTTGATCACCCTCACTCTCGTCATCCCGGCGCAGGCCTGGACCCTGCCAACCATCAGAAATCACTTATAAACTTAGCTGGCCCTCGGCCTCCGCCGGGGTGACGTTTCTAAATTTGAATCGGTCGGACAATTGGCTTGATGGTATGACTCTGGATGGCCGCCTCAAGGGCGGCCATGGAGTGAGGAGTGCTTCAATCTAAACCGGAAAAAGTCTAGGGCAAGTCCGAGGGCCGGCAAGCCCGGCCATGGAACGGGGATAGTAGCTTCAATACCGGCGGATGAGGCCTACGAGGCGGCCTTGGATGTCGACTTGGTCGGGGCCAAAGATGCGGGTCTTGAACTCGGGGTTGGCGGCCTCAAGCGCGATGGTGCTGCCCTTTTTGCGCAGGCGCTTGAGGGTCGCTTCTTCCTTTTCGATGAGGGCTACGACGATGTCGCCATTCTCGGCCTGTTCGCAACGGCGGATGATGACCGTGTCGCCATCGTGGATGCCGGCTTCGATCATCGAGTCGCCGCGTACTTCCAGGGCGAAGTGCTCGCCATTGCCGAGCAGGTCGGGCGGGCAGGGGATGTCGTGGGTGTGCGTTTGGATCGCGCTGATCGGAGTGCCGGC
>JANOVN010000411.1:0-8038 GCA_031417455.1 Hyphomicrobiaceae bacterium
CTCTTGCGACCTCGCCCATTCAGATGTGTGGGTTTATTTGATCGACTTACCGGCGCGCGACATGATCGAGTACGGTCACATTCTGCCTGAGCCCGGCGACGAGGCGGCCTGGATGAATAGCCTTCCTGAAGCCGATCGAACGCGCATGCAGAAGACGGGTGCGTAATACCGTCGCGCAGAAGTTTTGACTCTGTGGTTCGTCGGCTGCGCGACGGTATTCTCCTTTGTTTGCGCGTGGCCGCCCCACCAACCCCACGCGCGGATACCAACGTGCATAAGTCAGAACTTATGCGCGTTGGTATAATGCCTCATGCAGCCGTTGGCGCGCGTCCAGCAGGGGGCACACGTCCAGCAGGGGGCCTGCGCGACGGCATGAGGATCCGGCGCAACAGGAGCAGTAAAATGAGCACAGGGATGAAGGCTGCAAAGACGGCCATCGGATGGCGCTCCCAGATCAGGATCGGGCTGACCTGACCTTCGAATGCGAGCTTAGCATCGGCCAGGATGTTGGTTGGACTGCTGGCGTCGGCGCGTAGCATGATGTCCACAGCAGACGATTGATCGCGGCTTGCCAGCACCGCATCGCGAACCCGAGTGGAAGCGAGAACACGCATTTTCCCTGGGGCCGAAGCAATGGCGCGCAAGACCCGTTCGCGTGGCTTCTTATCGAGGCCGGTCAAATAGCCCGAAAGCGTTCCAAGTTCGCTTTCCGAAAGCGCTCGTGCCAACGGTTTGAGGTCGGCGGAATTCAACTCGAATAATGTTTCCCGCGCCTCCCGCTTCAAGTTGGACAGGCGTTGAATCGAGATCTTGTCGTCCAGGCCCATCAGTTGGCCGAGCGATACGCGCGTGAAGTCGTCCGGGTTGGCGCGCCGGTGCAGCTCCAGCTCGACGACTTTGGGGAGCAGATCGCCGGAAACGGCCGACCATTTGAGCCCCGTCTCAACTGAGCGGGTATCGCGGGCGATATCCATTCCGGCAACAGGCATACGGTTGACGGCGGTGTCGAGTGTTCCGTCCGAAAGGCGCTTTGCGACCGCAGGTTCTCCTTCGGCTGCCAGTACCAATCCGACGACTTCGTCGAGGCGCGGCAGGTTCACCGGCTTGGTCAGGTCGAGGAATGAACGGAACCCTTCGCTACGATCGGCCAATTCAAGGGTCTTTAGATGCGCGCGGCGGAAATCCTGCCAGATCTCGACGATATGCTGGGCAGACTTCGCCGCGATCTCCTTTACGTGTTCGCCGATCTGGTCGGAAATCGACTTGGCCAATTCCGTCTGTACTTGGTCTTTGGTTGTCTTGGACTTCATCTCGTTGGCGATGATCGGCAAAACGCCGGTCCGCAATTCCCAGATGTCTTTGGCAATCAGAACAGCGCCGACACCGCCCGCGGCAACCGACACGAGCCGGGAAAGGACACTACCCACGATGCGCTGCCCGATCCGTTCGGTCATGTTCACCAGTTGGCGGCGCACCAACAAAATTGCAGCACCGGCAATCCCCTCGCTGGATTGGGCTACCACCGATCCTGGCGAAATCGACGCCTTGCCTTTGTTGGAATCGATCCCGAATTCCTTTTCGGCCTGGCCGGTCACAGCGCTTGAGACGGCACTTCCATAACGGTTGCCGAGAAATGCCTTGATGCAGGTGATCGCCGGGCCAGCCGCGTCCAGACTTGCAAATTCCAAGCTCGTGCCGAGCTTGCGGCCGACGTCGGTGGCTACAGTTTCGAGGCCTGTTTTGATCGCCTGCGAACGATAGACGCGTTCGGCGACCGCCTTGGCCAATTCCTGGGCCTTGGCCGAATTTGCCAGCGATTGGAGGAGTTCGGCCCAACTTGTTTCGCTGCTGACTTCCGACACGGCGAGATCGACCCGCTTGTCGATGGTTTCGTCCAAGCCATTCGCGCGCCAGGCGTCTGCGACGGCGCTCTTGGTATCAAACGAGGCCAGCGAATTCTTAAGGGCGGTTTGGGTGATATTCTCAACCGCCGTCCGGAAGGCCGCGTCGTCACGGGATTGGCAAGATTGGTAATCAGCTTTCGTCAGCGTCTCGCTCGCAGCGTTTGCGGGTTGAGCGTGCGTGATGACCAGCGACAGAGCCAGTACCGATGACATAATCGCTCGTGCGCGCAACACCATAGTTCTCCCGCCTACGTTGACTATCCAAGCCATATCCGGCCCACAGCGCCAGAACAAGGCGCGCAGGTGCGTTTTTCATGGCTCGGCTCGAACAAGTCTTTGCTCGCTGGGTGCAAGCGCGCATTGACCCGATGCGGCGGCTCGCATGTAATAATGTCCATATGGGGACTTAAGCAGCCGGGGGGAAGCATGAGCAGCGTACTGCTTGCGATGTTGGGGTGGCGCGCTTCGGGCTGGGACTGGAGACACCCTAGTTGCTCGCCATCGTATCATCCCTGGCAATCGACAACGCTCGGGCCCGTTGGGACTGCGCGTGAGCGAGAATGTCGGCGAATATGTGTGTCAACACATTGAATTAATGCCGAAAAACGTCATCTTGATGAGTCATGTCTGCCGTGGCAATGCGTGCCATGGCGATAACTGCCAACGGCTGATATAATGAAACAATAGTTGTGGATTAGGGTCATTCGCGCTTAATGTTTCTATTGACGCTGACGATAGAAATAGAAATCCAAAGCGGTGAGTTGATAAAGCTCCTTGCGCCAATTCGCCATTCGGGCCGCCTTCACAAGGGCTAAATCAGCCCGTCTGTGACCCCTATGCGGTAACTGTCTTTGCAGGATTGTGGGCCGCAGCACACAACCCCGCGTTACGTCAAAGATCGGGTGGCCAGCCGGGACAAAGTCTCGAGGTGTGGCGGCATTCGATTCCGTCCTCTTCTCGTGGCTGCTGGCCCGTACTGCAAACTGAAGGCGCTCGATCAGAATTATGATTTTAACGCTAGCGTTCAGAAACCTGTTCCACGATCGAATCCGGCTCGCGGTAACGCTGGTTGGTATCTTGTTCTCGATCGTGCTCGTCGCCGTTCAGCTTGGCCTGTACATGGGATCCTCCCGCGAGATCACGGGCTTGATCGACAATGCGAAGGGCGAACTCTGGATCACCGCTTTCGGGGCGAAGTCGTTTGAAGATGGCGGGATGCTGCTGACCCAAAAGGAGCGCCATGCGGCGTTGGCAATTCCCGGTGTCAAATCGGTCGCGCCGGTGTTTGCGGTCTTTGCAGAATGGCGCAAGCCGTCTGGGGGATCGACCCGCGTCGTCGTTGTTGGCGCGGACGCCGAGGATGGTGGACTTGCTCCATTCCGTCTCATCAAGGGCACTTGGGAAGATATCAAGGCTCCCGAAGGCATAGCGGTCGACCAGTCCTACCTCGAAGAGCTCGGCTTGGCAGGGATCGGCAGTACCGCTCAGATCGCCCAAGGCCGGGTCCGCGTCCGAGCGCTTACCGACGATATCCGCTCCTTTACCCAGTCTCCGTACGTGTTTATGCCGATTTCGCGCGCCCGCGCTCTTCTTGGCGTTCCCGAATCGACGACGACCTTCCACCTTGTAACCCTGGAGCCGGGTGCCAATGTTGAGCGGGTGCGTACGCTCTTGAAACCACTAATCGCGCCCGCCGAGGTGCTGACGAAGGACGAGTTTCTCGCTCGCAGCCTGAAACAATGGCTGTTCAACACTGGCGCGGGTGCGGCCTTGATCGGTGGAGCCATCCTTGGAACGCTTGTCGGCACGGTGATTGTCGCTCAAACGCTGTATTCGAGCACCAAGGACCATATCAACGAGTTCGCGACACTGCGCGCGCTGGGGTCATCGTCTGGTTATATTCACCGGGTTATCCTTGCCCAGGCAGGGATGAGCGCGCTGCTTGGGTACGCACTCGGCATGATCATCGCGTTGATTATTGTCTATGCAGCGCAAGGCACTGCACTGCCGATCATGATGACGCCAGGGCTCGCCTTCGGCTTGCTGTTGCTGACGCTAGCCATGTGCGCAATTTCGGCTATTTCGGCAATTTTCAAGGTCACTCGGATCGATCCAGCCACGGTGTTCACACGATGAGCAAGCATCGCAAACCACCGTCGGGACGCCGTAACGGCAATGCGCCAGCCCAGCCTGTGAAGCATTCTCCGCCTGCCCCTCCCACGGCACCGTCTCAACCGGTCCAGCCTAGGCAGGCTCCTGTCTTGAAGGCTCCCGTCTTGGTGGCACGCGGGATCGTCAAGGAACTTGGCCAGGGTGCCGGCAGGATCGTCGCTGTCAAGGGCGTGGACATCGATCTGCGGCCGGGCGAATTAACCCTGCTGATGGGGCCATCCGGCAGCGGCAAGACGACTTTGCTGTCCATTTTGGGCTGCATTCTCTCGCCGACCGCTGGCTCTATCACCATTGATGGAACACCGACGGCTGACCTGGCGCCCGAAGAGCTTGCTACTCTGCGCCGCACCCATCTTGGCTACATCTTCCAGTCGTACAACCTGTTTCCGACGCTCACCGCGCTGGAAAATGTGCGGATTGCGCTTGATGTCGCTGGTATCAAGGGCGCAGAGGCGATCCAGCGCGCGCAACAAGCCCTGCGTGATGTCGGCCTCGGCCATAAATTTGCTAGTTTTCCGGCCAACTTGAGTGGCGGAGAAAAGCAGCGTGTCGCGGTCGCCCGTGCCATTGCTTCAGCGCCCTCTATCGTTTTGGCCGACGAACCGACGGCTGCACTCGACAGCGAAAACGGCCACGGCGTTATGAAACTCCTGGCTGAAATTGCCCGGACACAGAACCGCTCGATCCTTGTCGTGACGCACGATCCCCGCACGTTGGGCTACGCTGACCGCGTCATCAAGATCGAGGATGGCCTGATTGTCAGCGAGGAAAGCACGAATGCGCGTGCTTTGGCGCATACTGGCAGCAACGTCGTGGAAGCACGGAACGAGACGCCCCCCGAGCCGGTTGCCAAACGCGGGCGCGGAAACGCGGATGAGCGGCAACTAATGCCGCTGCAACCCGAAGACTTAAACGAATTGATCAGGAAACGGAAAACCAATGCGTAACATCGAGTCTACGGCGTCGTCGTTTGTGGCAGCGGTGATCATCGCCAGCACGGTCTGCCTGAGCATTCCAGGCAACCCGTTGATAGGTTGGACAAATATGTCGGCGGAGGCGGCTGACAATGCAACCAGCGCTGCCACCCGTCCCGCGTGGGCCGCCTCGGCAACCGGCCGGGTCGAACCCAAGGACGGGCAGATTTCAATCGGAACACAGTCGCCGGGCAAGGTTGCAGATGTCGCCGTAAAGACCAACGACAAGGTGATGGCTGGCGATCTGCTGGTGCGCCTCGACGACGAAGATCTTCTGACACGCGTCACCGCTGCTGCACAAGAAGTCCAGGTCCGCGAACGTGAGCGCGACGAGGAAATCGCAAAGGGCGGACAATTGGAGCGCCGGCAAGCAGAAGACTCGGTTGCAAGTGCCGAGCGCGGCTTGTTTCGTGCGCGTCAGGGTTATGATGACCTGACGTTCAAGCTGCGCACCAGCCCTGGCTCAGCCACAGGCGATGTCGAGAAATCGCGCTTTGCGATCACCGCCGCGAAAGAGCAGCTTGCCAATAGCAGAGCCAGCTTGGCCCGCGTGACCGCAAAGGAGGGTTTACCCCTGGCGACCCGCATGGAGTCGTCGCTCGCCGCCGCCCGTGCAGAGCTGTCGCTGGCTGAAGCCGCCGTCGAGCGTGGACGTATCCGTGCGCCCAGCGAAGGCACGGTTTTGAATATGTTTGCCAAGGTTGGTGAGCTCGTTGCCCCCTCTCCGGATGCACCGCTCGTGATTTTCGGTGACCTTCGCGCGTTGCGCGTCAAGGCCGAAGTCGAAGAGCGCGAGACGAGCAAGGTCCGCGCTGGGCAGCGCGTGGTTGTAAAGGGCGACGCCTTCCCCGACAAACAGTTCGAAGGAACCGTGACATCGGTATCCCAGACCCTGGCTTCGCCCCGCATCGCGACCCGAGGTGTCAGACGTCCAAACGATGTTGAAGTTCTGGAAGTGATGGTATCCCTCGACGGCACCCCACCGCTGTTGAGCGGTATGCGCGTCGATGTCTTCTTCAAGAACGACGGACCTGCAGAAGCCTCGGCCACGCCGCCGACCAAGACGAACTGAAGAACTTCATTTCGGTAGGCATGAAACAACAAACCCTTCCCTCGCAGTTCGCGAGGGAAGGGTTTGTTCGTTTATGTGTGGCGTGTGTTACGCAGCGCTGCGGGTGGCTGAGTCGATGTGGGCCGCCAGCTGTGCATCGACACCGAGACGTTCAGCGAGGCTGGCAAGGAATGCGGATTCTGCCCGGCTGTCGGGCGAAATGGCCAGACGGGCCGCAGTGTACACTTGAACAGCCTGTTCCGCCGACTGGCATGCACCAGCCAGATCGTCGATGCTTGCGGGCGAGTTGAATTCGGCCGCCAAGAACTCTTCGGCGTTGGCTTCCAGGCCACCCTGCTTCAGGCCGCCCATGATGTTGGCCATTTCGGCTTGATCGATGCGGCCATCGGCAGCGGCTGCTGCAATCATGGCGCGGATATACAGGGTCGCGGCATCGTTGGTCACTGCAGCCGGTTCAAATCCGCTACCCTGGGGGGCGGCTTGCGTTACCGAATGCGCACCCGTGATGAGGGGCTGGCCGTTTTGATAGTTCAGCAACGCCTTGTAGGCGAGACCGCCAATGAGGGCGAGAGCGCCAAGCTTGGCCGCGCTGGCCGCGATGCTGCGCCCAGCTTGGGTGCCAAGGACAACGGCACCAAGTCCACCGGCAGCAGCACCCGCACCAAACTGGTTTTGGGCGGCGAATTCCTTGAGCTTGGCCAGAATGTCGTCTCCCGACATGCCAGCTGTGGCCTTGCTGAGCGCATCGCTTGCGCCCGTTGCCGCACCGATCCGGCCAGCGCCTTCGCGCGCACCTTCGGTCGCCTGACCAAGCACCTTGGTGAGGATGTCCATGAGGTTGCCGCCGCCAACGCCTGCATTGTTGGCAGCACCCGACGCCTGTTGCTGCAGCTTACCTAAGATGTCGCCCAAGCCACCGGCACCCGCGGATGCCGCGCCACCAGCCTGCTGCTGGAGTTTGCCAAGCAAGTCACCAAGACCACCCATGCCGCTATCGCTGGGGGCTGCGTGTGCAGGTGCCGCACCTGCCTGCGGCATTAACTTGCCGAGCAGTTCGCCCAAACCGCCTAAGCCGTTATCGGCCTGCCGGGTCTGAGGTGCGCTTGATGCTCCCCCGCCCTGTGCCGCCTTGGCAAGCTGGGCAAGGATGTCACCGAGGCCGCCGCCGCCCGCAGGTGGTGCAGCAGGTCGTTGACCGGCGCCATTGACGAGTGCCTCAAGGATGGATTTTGCGTCGAACATGGGTCGTCTCCGGGGGGTTGGCTGAAAGTGCGAAGTACTTGCGTTAGTCAGTAGGCATTCGCAGAGGATTGAACAAGGCTCTGCCACGAAAGTATCCTATTCCGCAGCAAGTGGCCGTGCACGCTTTTCGGGCACATCAGGGGAAGCAACCGTGGCGTGCCCCACTGCGGGGAGCGCTGACTCCGCTCCCTCGCGCTCATCCGTTGGACCGATGAAGCCCGCCACCAGTCGCCATAGGAACCAGCCAAGATCGTCCATCACTGTGAAGAACGATGGCACGAAAACCAGCGACAGGGCGGTGGACACTAGCAAGCCGCCGATGACCGCAATGGCCATCGGGGCACGAAATTCACCGCCATCGCCGAATGCGAACGCGCTGGGCGTCATGCCAGCCGCCATGGCAAGTGTCGTCATGATGATTGGCCTTGCGCGCTTGCGGCCTGCATCCACCAGCGACGTTACTCGATCCACGCCGCGCGCGATCTCCTCGACGGCGAAGTCGACCAGCAGGATCGCGTTCTTGGTCACAATCCCCATCAGCATGAGCAGCCCAATGTAGACCGGCATGCTTACCGGATTGTGCGTGACGAGCAGCGCGACGACGACGCCGCCGAACGACAGCGGCAGCGACAGCAGGATCGTAATCGGTTGGAACACTGATCCAAACAGCAAGA
>JANOVN010000412.1:0-2675 GCA_031417455.1 Hyphomicrobiaceae bacterium
TGAACGCCGCCAGCGCCTCACGCCGCCGCGCCGCCTCGGATCTGGCCGCAACCGCCAACTCCAGCGACCGCGCGATTTCGGCCGCGCGCTTCACCGCCTCGTCCCACGGTCCCTTGACACGTGGACCAGGCCTCGCAGGCGTTTTCAATAAACCCAGCTCTTGTGCAACGCTGGCCCGCAGCCGCCGAACCAGGCTGCCCCCGGTCAGCGTCGAGACTTCACGCTCCACGATCTGTTGCAGAGCTTCCGTTTCACCGCGCTTTGCGTCCGGCGGCAACGGCTGCAACGCCCCGCCCTGCCCAACCCACAGCAACCCCAAACGCCCCGGTAGAAACCCCTTCTTCCCGGCTGGCAGTCCCACCAGCTGGGCAAGGCCGTCTTCAGCCTCATCCCCGCGCACCTCGCGACCGCTGCCACCGATCTGGGTCAGCACCGCGCGCTTGCCGCGCCCGAATTGCTTCGTGATCCGCCAAATATCCCCTTTGACGCCGAAATCCACTTCGATCAGCGGCGAACCACCGGTCCGTGGCGTGATTCCTTTGATGCGCTCGCCCGCCCCCGTATGCTTTTCAAAGAACGCCACTTCCAGCGCCCGAAACAGTGTCGACTTACCAGCCTCATTGCCTGCAGCCAGCACATCAAGCCCGCCCGAAAGCCCTTCCAATGCGGTCGGCGCGCTAAAATGCCCGACATCGCGCACCCGGATAGCGTGGATTTTCATGATCCAACCTCGCGTGCAGCCCGGGTTAATTCAAACAGTTTGGCAACCGCCATCTTTGCAGCCGCCTGCTTGGGCGACGCTTCATCTCCAGCTATCCGCCCAAGCCGCTCGGCAACCTCCCTCAATGCCGCATCATCCCCCAGCAGGTCGAAATCATCGCTCTCGATCGTCACATCAAGTGCCGACATATCCACGTCCAGATACCGCAATTTTGCATCCAGATTGTCCCGCCATTCCGCCAGTGCCCCATGTGCTCTGACCGGCAACCGCCCTGTCAACGCCAACTGGACCAGCAGTCCCATCGGATCCGACACCCGCGCCAGCAATGCTTGCTCGATCTGGACCAGCCTCGTCACATCCGATATCTCGACGGTGTCTGCGACCCAGGTATAACGCCCCGTGCGCCGCCTCTGAACGGCAGGCACCGCCCCCGGCCCATCGATGCTGACCAACAGCACATTGCCTGGATCGTTATCGCGAAACCGGTCGGGTTCGGGCGTTCCCGCATACCACGTTCGCGCATTGACCTCCCTCGTCCCATGCCAATCGCCCAAAGCCAGATAGTCGAGTCGCGCAGCCGCAGCCCGCACCGGATCAATGACCGCTTCCGCCCCATCGCTCCCAAAACTCTTGATCGATCCGTGCGCCAACCCGATCCGGATCGACCCGCTGGGTGTCTCGCATTCGTTCATCCACTCCGTTGGATCTCGCGCAAAGCTGCGCGCCACTAGCGGCGCCGATAGCAAGCTCACACCGGGCGCTAGCTCGCGCACCCCAGGCTGCGTCAACGCAACGGCGTTGTCAGGCACCCCGAGTGCCGCGATTCGATCCCAAATCCCGCCCGCCCGCGCCGGATCGTGATTGCCCGGTAGCAACCACCACACAACGTCGCTCCGCAACCGCATCCGCTCCAGCAGTTGCCGTAGCGTCTTCGTGCTCAAGTCAGGACTGTCGTAGACATCGCCCGCGACGAGTACATGCGCCGCCCCACCGTCCGCAGCAACCCTGCCGATTTCGTCGATGCACGCCAACCGCGCCTCCTCAAGAGGGATGGCCAGCTTCGCATCGAACATGCGGAACGCCCGCCCGATCTGCCAGTCTGCCGTATGTATGAATTTTATCCCCATCCAGCCCTTATGTTCTATATTTGTTCCAACTGCAAGACCCAAGTTTTCCTTGCCCCATCAAATAACCCAGATAGCGCATTTTCAGGTTGCGGCAATCGCGGTTATCCCCCACCAGATCGTCCCATGAAATTTTCATCTGCCCTTTCCCGCGGCCGGCTTGTCAAACGCTACAAGCGCTTCCTCGCCGACATCATCCTCGACAGCGGCGAGGAAATCACCGCGTCCTGCCCCAACACCGGCGCGATGCTCGGCTTATCGTCGCCTGGAATGACCGTCTGGGTCTCCCACAACGATAGCCCAACGCGAAAATACCGCCACACGCTTGAACTGGTGGAGCAATCCTACGACGGCGCGACGACCTTCGTCGGCATCAATACCGGCCTACCCAACCGCATCGTCAATGAAGCCATACCCGCTGGAACCATACCCGCGCTCGCCGGTTATGCGGCTAGACGCAACGAAGTGAAGTACGGCATCAACTCACGCATTGACATCTTGTTGGAAGACCCCGGCAAGCCGCTTTGCTACGTCGAAATCAAAAACGTCCACCTCATGCGCAAACATGGATTGGCCGAGTTTCCCGATAGCGTGACCGAGCGCGGCGCAAAGCATTTGGACGAACTATCATCAATGGTCGAACAGGGACACCGCGCGGTTATGGTCTATCTAATTCAACGCCCAGATGCACGTCACTTTAGTCTGGCCGGAGACATTGACCCGGCATATGCACGCGGTTTCGCGAGTGCCCGGGCGGCCGGTGTGGAAGCAATCGCCTGCCGGTGTCACGTCACTCCGGACGAAATTTTCGTTGAATCTTTGATAGAGAT
>JANOVN010000413.1:0-18444 GCA_031417455.1 Hyphomicrobiaceae bacterium
GAAAGGCGGTAAACCTCCAGCTTGTAGAGGTCCTTGATCGGATTGTAGCCACCGTTCATGTCGCCATAGAGGGTCGCATAACCAACACTCATTTCGGACTTATTGCCGGTGGTCAGCACCATTGCGCCGAACTTGTTTGACATAGCCATAAGCATGGACCCGCGCACGCGGCTTTGGATGTTTTCTTCGGTAATGTCGGGCGCGCGGTCGCCAAACAGCGGCTTGAGGCTCCACTTGAAGGCTTCGGTCGCGGGTTCGATGGCAATCTTGTCGTAGCGAACGCCGAGCGCCTTGGCGCAATCGGCTGCGTCGTGGAGGCTGTCGTTCGATGTGTAGCGCGAGGGCATCATGATGGCGTGGACGCGGTCCGGACCCAGTGCATCGACGGCGATAGCCGCGACCAACGCGCTGTCGATGCCGCCGGACAAGCCGAGCACGACGCCGGGAAAGCCGTTCTTGTTGACGTAATCAGCAAGACCCAACACGCAGGCTTGATAGGCGGATGCTTCGCCTTCCGGTATCGGTTCGACAGTTGTCTTGGCGCAATGCCATTTGCCGTTGGTGCGCGACCAGTTGGTGAGCACGATAGCCTCGCGCCAAGCGGGGAGCTGGGCAGCGAGGCTTCGATCCGCATTCAAAACGAAGGATGCCCCGTCGAACACGAGTTCGTCCTGCCCGCCGATCTGATTGAGATAGATGAGCGGCAACCCGGTTTCGGTGACGCGGGCGACGGCGACATTCATGCGGACGTCGGGCTTTTTCCAGTCGAAGGGCGAGCCATTGGGTGAAATGAGAATTTCAGCGCCGGTTTCAGCCAGACACTCGCAAACCTCTTCGGTCCAGATGTCCTCGCAGATCGGCACACCGATGCGGACACCGCGAAAAGGTATGGGACCCGGCAGCGGACCAGCGGCAAACACGCGCTTTTCGTCGAATACACCGTAGTTTGGCAAGTCGACCTTGGTGCGGACGGCGGCGATTTTACCTTCGTCCAGCAAGGCGACCGCGTTGTAGAGGCGTCCATCTTCGGGCCAGATGGTACCAACAAGCACGGCGGGCCCGGGACCGAGTGTTGCGGCCAGATCGTCGAGGGCTGCGCGCGAAGCTGCTTGAAATGCCGGTTTCAAAACGAGGTCTTCGGGCGGGTAGCCGGTGAGAAAGAGCTCGGAGAACACGACGAGGTCGGCACCGAGCTTGGCGGCTTGGGCACGCGCCGCTCGCACTTTCGCGGCGTTACCGGCAAGGTCGCCGACAATCGGGTTCAACTGGGCAAGCGCGATCGTGAGAGAACTCTGAGCAGTTATCATGCGCAAGGAATAAGGCCTGAGTTCAACGAGTGCAACGCGTACCGGCTCAACAACATTTTTTGCTTAAGAAGGCAGCGTTGCCCGCCAGCTTACTGTTTGGCTCGAAGAGCTAAACAAATGCAGGCAAGATCGTCCGCTCATCCAAAATGGCCGTCGCTAATTGCTCTTTGGTCAAATTGTAGGCACTTGATAAATCGGCCCCCCGCAAATCCGTCTGGTCAAGTATCGCTTGATAGAAATCGGCACCACGAAAGATGCAATTGTTCATTCGTGCACGACTCAATTCAGCCCTACGGAGGTTTGCGTGCGAAAAGTCAGCCCCAGAACAGGAGGCGCCGACCAGCGTGGCTCTCTCCAAATTGGCGCCACGCAGCGTTGTCTTGACGATGTAGGCACCATGAAGATCGATACTGCGGTTGGTTTGGTTCTGTACTGTCGTCATTTGTGGTCGCTCCGGCTCGAACCAAGAATTCCGAGGATTTCCCTTACGTCAGCGGGAGGTTCCTCATCTTCTTGCCAGCGAATTGGGTTGTCACGAATGTATGCCGTGAGTATGCCCGAAACAATGCCCCAATCGTCTGACGACTCTGAGGCGATTTGGCGGAGGCTATAGATCGCGCCTAGACGAACCTCGACTTTTTCATGCCGAAGCTAGTCCAATGCTTGATTAAAGAGATCCGAGGCTTGCTTTTTGCGACCAAGTTCCGCTTGGCGAGTGGCGGCATCCGCCTGCCGGATCTGGGCCTCTGCTTGTCTGTTTGCTGCAGTTACGCGCAGATAGGCGATGTATAGGCCAATCGCTCCGCCAACTGGCAGGGAAACCTTGTAAAACACCTCCGCCAAATGAAGCCACCAGTCCAATTATGTTTTCCCCTATTGAAGATTTGCCACCAGGTATTGACGTTATTCAGCAGCTGCGGGCGCTGGAACCTGGGCGGCTCGCTCCTGCTTCAGGCGGTCGGCGACGAGAAACGCGAGTTCGAGGGCTTGGTCGGCGTTAAGGCGCGGGTCGCAGTGGGTGTGGTAGCGGCTCGACAGGTCCTGCTCGCTGATGGCATAGGCGCCACCGGTGCATTCGGTGACGTTCTGGCCGGTCATTTCGACATGAACCCCGCCCGCGTGGGTGCCTTCGGCGCGGTGGACGGCGAAGAATGCTTCGGTTTCCGCCATGATGCGGTCAAAGGGCCGCGTCTTGTAGCCGGTCGCTGCCGAAATCGTATTACCGTGCATGGGATCGCAAGACCACACGACCGTGCGGCCGGCCTTTTTGACGGCGCGAATGAGCTGCGGCAGGTGCTTTTCGACCTTGTCGTGGCCGAAGCGGCAGATGAGCGTCATCCGTCCGGCCTCGTCCTTCGGGTTTAGAATGTCGAGCAGGCGCAACAGCCCGTCAGGCTCCAGGCTCGGGCCGCACTTCAAGCCGAGCGGGTTTTTGATGCCACGGCAGAATTCAACGTGGGCGTGGTCGGGCTGGCGCGTGCGATCACCGATCCAGATCATATGACCCGAGGTCGCGTAGTAGTCGCCCGAGGTCGAATCCAGCCGAGTCATCGCCTGCTCGTAGCCAAGCAGCAGCGCTTCGTGCGATGTATAAAACGACGTCGTCCGGAGCTGAGGTGTGTTGTCGGGTGTGACGCCGCAAGCCCGCATGAAGCCCATTGCTTCGGCGATGCGGTTGGCGAGTTCCTGGTAATGCTGGCCACGTGGGCTATCTTTGACAAAGCCGATATTCCACTGCTGGACCCGCTCCAGATCGGCATAGCCACCCGTTGCGAAGGCCCGGATCAAGTTGAGCGTTGCAGCCGACTGGCGGTAGGCCTGGAGCTGACGATGCGGGTCGGGGATGCGCGCTTCGGCGGTGAATTCCGGCCCATTGATGATGTCGCCGCGATAGCTGGGTAGCTCGACGCCGTCTTGCTTTTCCATCGGCGATGAGCGCGGCTTGGCGAACTGTCCGGCGATGCGGCCGACTTTGACGACGGGCGAGCCGCCCGCATACGTCAATACGACGGCCATCTGCAGGAATACCTGGAAGAAGTCGCGGATATTGTCTGCGCGGTGCTCTAAGAAACTTTCGGCACAATCTCCGCCCTGGAGCAAAAAGCCATTACCATGGGCAACATCGGCGAGCGTCTTCTTGAGCTGGCGTGCCTCACCAGCGAACACCAACGGCGGAAACGTGGCAAGCTTGCCCTCGACATCGGCCAAAACCACCGCATCGGGATAGTCGGGCACCTGCACGATAGGCTTCTTGCGCCAGCTATCGGGGGTCCATGAACTATCGGGGGTACGGGTCGTCGCCGCCATTATCGTGTCTCCACAGTGCAATACGAAAAAGCGCAAGTAGGCTCCGGCTCGAAATAAAGCCGCAACCCACATCGCCCCACGTCGAAATAAGCAATTACGGGGGCTTTATAGTCCCAGCCCGCAGAAAATGCCAACCCGGTTTACAACTTTGGGTCCGGTGGCGACGCAGGGCCTGGAGTTCGGCCTGCGCTAAAGTGGCATAGCTCCGCTGCCTGAAATGTTCTGCAATGTAGCGTCATTGTGGTACGGTGCTCCACACTTCGTTACCAACGGGATTCGCGGGCCGGGGGGCCCTAAACACGATGCTATTTCAAAGTCGGCAAACTGCGACGCTGACCCAGCGGGCGCGATACCTTGTCTGGCCCCGCCGCAGTTTTAGCCGCAGTGCGCGCTACGTTGCCAAGCGTATGCTGCGCATGAAGGCGTCGCCACATAAAATCGCTATCGGCTGCGCTGCTGGCGTGTTTGCCTCGATCACCCCGCTTGTCGGCGTCCAGATGGTCATGGCTGGCGCAATTGCGCTCATACTTCGCGGCAGTATTCCAGCGGCAATGCTGGCGACGTTTATTGGAAACCCGTTGAGCTGGCCGCTGATCTGGGGCGCGACTTACGCACTTGGGACCGCGATGATCGGGCAACCGGGCGCTGCCGAAGCTGCGGCCATGTTGATGCCTGGCAACGACCCGATTTGGCCGATATTGTTTGCGATGCTTCTCGGCAGCATCCCCATCGGTCTGGTGTCTGGTGCTGTGTCCTACGGCGTTGTCGCTCAGGTGGTTACTGCGGCGCAGCAGCGTAAGACGACACACCTGGATGCGCTGAAAAACCGCCTCGATACTTGGTTGAAGCCCTGTTGGAGACTGTGGTGACGTCACACGACCGGCGAATTTTGCGACTCGGTGTCAACATCGATCATGTTGCTACGGTGCGCAATGCGCGTGGCGGTCGCCATCCCGATCCCGTGCGCGCCGCCCAAGCAGCCATTGCTGCTGGAGCGGACGGGATCACAGCCCACCTGCGTGAAGACCGGCGGCATATCCGCGACGACGACATGGCCCGCTTGAGGCGGGACATCACCCGGCCGCTCAATTTCGAAATGGCAGCGACGCCGGACATGGTCGCGATTGCGCTCAAAACACGACCCAATGCCTGCTGCCTTGTGCCGGAACGACGGGAAGAGCGCACCACCGAAGGTGGTCTAGACGTCATTGGGGCACAGGCGGCGCTCACAACGCACATCAAGGCGCTCAAGGCTGCCGGGATCCGCGTCTCGCTGTTTATCGAGCCGGCCCCATCGGCGATCGAGGCGTCGGCCCGCGTGGGCGCCGACATCGTGGAGTTACATACCGGCAAGTATTGCGAGCTGTCTTTAGAAGGCAATGCCGCCGGAATGCAACGCGAGCTGGAACGCATCATGCTGGCCGCTGGCCTTGCCGATGCGGCCGGCCTTGAGGTCCATGCCGGGCATGGTTTGACCGACCTCACGGTTGGCCCAATCGCCCGCATCCCCCAAATCGTGGAACTCAACATCGGGCATTTCCTCATCGGTGAAGCAATATTCGTGGGGCTAGAACAGTCCATCCGCCAGATGCGCCGCCTGATGGACGAGGCGCGCGGATGATCTTAGGGCTAGGCAACGACATGATCGATATCCGGCGTATCGCCGCGACGATCGATCGGTTCGGCGACCGGTTTCTGGAGCGGGTTTTCACGCCGGTTGAGCGGGCGAAATCGGATGCCCGCGCCCAACGGGCCGCATCGTACGCCAAGCGGTTTGCCGCTAAAGAGGCCTGTGCCAAGGCCTTGGGCACCGGACTGCGGTCTGGTGTTCATTGGCGCGACATGGGGGTTATCAATTTACCGAGCGGGCGTCCCACCTTGAAGTTGACCGGCGGGGCGCTGCAACAGTTGACGGCAATCACCCCGCCTGGGTACGAGGCGCGGATCGACTTGACACTGAGCGACGACGACCCGTGGGCCCAGGCGATTGTCATTATCACGGGACTGAGGACTGAAAGTGAACGGTGACCGCCCGCATCAGCCGCAGGGTTTGCGCGCTTGCCTCAAACTCGATATAGCCAGCGGCGTGCGCTGGTCGAGAACTCGTTGCACGGCATCGATCTGGAGAACGACATGAGCGTGCACGGTAAATCTGGCGGGATGATGGAGACCCTCGTGGTCGTCGTCCAGGCGCTGGCGATCGCCATGGTCGTGCGCGTATTTTTCTATCAGCCGTTTAATATTCCGTCGGGCTCGATGAAGGAAACGCTGCTGGTCGGCGACTATCTGTTCGTTTCCAAATTGTCCTATGGCTACAGCCGGTTTTCGTTTCCCTTGAGCCTGAACCTGTTTCAGGGCCGCGTTCTGGCGAGCGAACCCAAACGCGGCGATGTAGCCGTGTTCAAGCTGCCGCGCGATAACGCGACGGACTACATTAAACGTGTCATCGGCATGCCGGGCGATGAGATCAACGTCCGCAAAGGCGTCGTATTCATCAACGGGAAGGAAGTGCCGCGAGTACCCGCCGGGACGTTCCAAACACGTGAAGACGGGGGTCCGGCAATCAAGATCCCGATCTATGAAGAAACGCTACCCGAGGGGGTCAAATACAAAGTCCTCGACCGCTTGCCAAACGGCCCTTGGGATAACGCAGGCCCCTATATCGTGCCTGCCGGCCACTATTTCATGATGGGTGACAACCGCGACAACTCCACCGACAGCCGGGTCCCACCCACCGAAGGAGGCGTGGGATACGTGCCCCTGGAAAACTTCATCGGCCGTGCCGACATCATCTTTTTTTCCGCGGCCGTCGATGAACCGGACGCTTTCCGACTTTGGAAGCCCTGGACATGGCCATTCGACATCCGCTGGCGCCGCTTTTTCAATTTGGTTCGATGATCCTACGCCCCCGTAAGTTCAAAGATCTCGAGGCGGCACTCGGGTACAAATTCAAGACGCCCGCAGTGTTGGAACGCGCACTGACCCATTCGAGCGTGCGCGGTATCGACTCCAAACGCGCCGACAACGAGCGTCTGGAGTTCATCGGCGACCGCGTGCTGGGCTTGGCGATTGCCGAGTCTCTGCATCACGCCCACGCCAGCGCGAGCGAAGGCGATATGGCCCGGCGCTACAATGTGCTGGTTAAGGGCGAGGCCTGTGCTCAGATGGCCCGCAAGATCGGACTCGGCCAACATCTGATCCTGTCCCCTAGCGAGACGGAGAACGGCGGACGCGACAAGGACAACATCCTCGCCGACGGCATCGAGGCCGTGCTTGGCGCGATCTTTCTCGATGGCGGATTTGCCAAGGCCCGCGACGTCATCATCCGGGTCTGGGGTGTCAGCGAGGGCCCCCAGCCGCCATCCATCATGGCAGCCGACCCCAAGTCGGCGTTACAGGAGTGGGCACAGGGGTGCGGGATGCCGTTGCCGAGCTATGTGCCGGTCGAACGCACGGGCCCCGATCACGCGCCGCAGTTTCGCACCCAGGTGCGCGTAACCGGCTTTCCGCCAGCCGATGGCAGTGGCCCATCAAAACGAGCTGCCGAACAGGCGGCGGCCAGTGCTATGCTGGCGATAGTCAATCGAATTACCACACCAGGAGAGGGCGAAAGCCGTGGCTGAACAAGACGAACCGGCCACACCGCCGAAAGTAGAACCCGAAGATGCCTCCAAGCGTTGCGGGTTCATCGCTGTTATCGGTCCGACCAACGCGGGCAAGTCAACGCTCGTCAACGCGCTGGTTGGAGCAAAGGTCACGATCGTGTCGCACAAGGTGCAGACGACGCGCACCCAAATCCGCGGCATCGCGATGGAGGGCCAGAGCCAACTCGTCTTCATTGACACACCTGGCATTTTCAGGCCGCGCCGCCGATTGGACCGGGCCATGGTCGATGCGGCATGGGGCAGCGCGTCGGATGTCGATATCGTCGCGTTGCTGATTGATGCCCAGCGCGGGATGAACGACGATCTTGACAAGATCCTCGACCGCCTAGCCGCACAGGACCGCCCCCTGGTCGTGATCCTGAACAAGGTCGATAAGGTCGAGGACAAGGAAGAGCTGCTGAAGCTCGCCGCCATCCTTGCCAAGAAAATTCGCATTGAGCGGCTGTTCATGATCTCGGCGCTGTCGGGGAGCGGGATTGCCGCCGTGAAAGCGTACTTCGCAGGAAGCGTTCCGCTGGGGCCGTGGCACTACCCGGAAGACGACATCTCGGATGCACCGCTGCGGATGCTGGCCTCCGAGATCACACGCGAGCGGATCTATCACTGGCTGCATCAGGAATTGCCATACGAGACGACGGTCGAAACCACCGCCTGGGACGAAAAAAAAGATGGTTCGGTGCGGATCGAACAGACCATTTTCGTCATGCGCGACACGCAAAAAGCCATCGTGCTTGGAAAAAGCGGCGAGATGATCAAGAAAATCTCGACTGAGGCGCGTAAAGAGCTTTCAGGGATCGTCGAGAAACCTGTACACCTGTTCTTGTTCGTCAAAGTGCGCGAGAGCTGGGAGAGCGATCCTGAACGCTATCGCGAGATGGGCCTGGATTATCCCAAGGAGTGAGCCATGCGTTGCGGGCTGAAACTGATCGCTTATTCAAGTGCGGCACTGATGATTTGCGCAGCATCACAGGCGGCGAACGCAGCAGTCCGGCAATGCGCGCCCGGCGTCACAAGCGAGATTGCGCAGGCCGACAATGAGCTGACGGGCAAGCGCAAAGCGCTGATCTCATGGACAGCGAAGGCCGCCAGACTTGGCCCTGCCTACACGAGTTGGCGGATTGCCGACAAAAAGGTGCTTGGCTGCAAGAAAGGCAAAACGCCTTCCGAGGGCTTCCAGTGCGTAGCCTATGCGTCGCCCTGCACGATCGTCCAAGCCCCCGATAATCCCAAGCGCCCCACGAGGCGGATCGGCCGCAACACGCCCTTCGAGGTTTGAACAAGCCGACATGGAATGGTCCGATGAAGCTGTCATTCTTTCGGTTCGCCCCCACGGCGAGACGGCGGCTGTCGTCGAACTGCTGACCCGGTCCCATGGGCGCCATAGCGGCCTCGTCCATGGCGGACGGTCCCGCAAGTCGCGGCCCGTGCTGCAGATGGGTAACCACGTCAGCGCAAGCTGGAAAGCACGGCTGTCAGAACATCTCGGGCACATGACGCTTGAATTGCAGCACGGCTACGCGGCGGCATCGATGGACGATGCGGCGGGACTTGCGGCGTTGACGTCGCTGTGCGCCCTTTCCCGGGTGTTGCCCGAACACGATCCCCATCCAAACCTGTTTGAAATCACGCTGTTTGTCCTCAGCTTTCTGGACGACGCCAACGTGTGGCCTGCGTTGTATGTCCGCTGGGAGCTTGCTTTGTTGCAGGAACTGGGCTTTGGCTTGGATCTCACCTCGTGCGCCGCGACCGGGACCACCGAGGATCTTGCATATGTCTCGCCAAAATCTGGGCGAGCCGTTAGCCTTGAAGCCGGGCGCCCCTATCACGATAAGATGTTACCGCTGCCAGCATTTCTGACCAAGACCCGGCCGACCGGGGCGAATGCCATCGTAACGTCGGGCGACATTGCCGCTGGCCTGAAACTGACCGAGCATTTTTTGGCAACTCGCGTGTTTGGTCCCCGCGAACAAGCTTTGCCCGACGCGCGCCAGAGGCTGGCGCATATACTGCTGCGGCAACGCGAACATTGAAGGATCAGGCCTCGCCGCCTATCCAAAGGCTCTCTGGTTTGCACGCGGCCACGTCGATCTGAAACATCGCCTGCAGCGAGGCAAACGATAGCGCGCGGTTTTCAATCTCAGATAAGGTCGCAAACGTGAGGCTGGCTGGAAAAATCGCTGTCGTGACGGGGGCTGGCAACGGGATCGGCGAGGCTATGGCCCGTCTATTTTCGGCCGAAGGTGCGCATGTCTACATCACGGATATGGACGGCAACGCGGCTGAAAAAGTGGCCGTTGATCTAGTAGGAAACGGACTTGCCGCCACATCCCTTGCTGTCGATGTCACGCGCGGACAGGACGTCACGCAACTCATGCGGACAATCAAATCCGGTCACGGCCGCATCGACGTGCTCGTCAACAACGCGGGACTGAACGTCCTTTCCGATGTCCGCAATATGACGGATGCGGACTGGGTGCGGCTGCGCGAGGTCAATCTCGACGGCGTGTTTCGCATTGCGCGCGACGGTTTTGAATTGTTACGGGCATCAGGTAAGGGCTCCCTCATCAATGTCGCCTCCATTATGGGCAACCGGGGCGTCCGCCCGCTGGCGGCCTATTCAGCGACCAAGGGCGCGGTAGCAGCCCTGACGCGCGGCCTAGCTGTCGAATATGCGCCGTTCAACATCCGGGTCAACACGCTGGCGCCCGGATACGTCGAAACAAAGCTCACGCAGCGGGCGCTCAAACTGCCTCAATTCCGCACTGCGCTCATCGAAAAAACTCCGATGCGGCGGTTTGGGACCTGCGACGAGATGGCTCGCGCCGCTCTGTTTCTCGCCAGCGATGACGCCTCTTACGTGACGGGCTGCGAACTGGTGGTCGACGGCGGCATGTCCGCCGCACTTTAGACCTGCTAAACGTGCACCCGATGGGTTGCTGGCTTGGACCGTTTCACCGGAGTGTACTGCATGCGCATTGTCCTGCTTGGAATGCTGTTGGTTTCTTGCAGCGGGAGTGACGCCCGCGCCGATCAATTCACGCTCGACAAGCAGCATACCGAAATCCGTTTTTCCTGGGATCACCTCGGGTTGTCGCGGCAATCGGGCAAATTCACCGATATGACGGGCACGATCGCATTCGACTCTGAACAGCTCGAAGCAACGACCGTCAACGTGACGATCCCCGTTACGAGCCTGCTGACCGGGGTGCCAGCGCTTGATGCAGCCTTGGTCAAAACCAAGGACTATTTCGACGTCGCCGCCAACCCTGCGATCTTATTCAAATCGACGGGCGTGAAGGCCACGGGCGACAAAACAGCGGAGCTGGCGGGCGATCTGACCATCAACGGCGTAACCAAGCCGGTGACACTCGCGGTCGTTTGGAACTTTCTGGGGCAACACCCGCTGGGTTCAGTCAATCCGACCTTCGCTGGAAAGATCGCGGCGGGGTTTTCCGCCCGCACGCAGATCTTGCGAAGCGAATGGGGGATAGCACGCCTTATTCCCCTCGTTTCGGACGAAATCCGGATCTCCATCGAAGCCGAGATGCATCGCCGGGATTGATCCTGGGTAGCTGGACCTCTGCAGCCTTGATTTTGTCGCCAGTTTGTGGGAAGAACGCTCACTCGGGACGCGAACGCTTCTTCGAGCGGGTATGATATTGCCGCTCGCGCGTCTATGGTCCGGCACCCTGCCGTTGCTCGAAAGGTCCCCGTATGGCTCGTGTTACCGTCGAAGATTGCGTCGACAAGATCCCCAATCGCTTCGAACTGGTTTTGATCGCGGCCCACCGCGCCCGCGCAATCACCAACGGCAGCGCAATCACCGTCGATCCCGACAATGACAAGAATCCTGTCATTGCGCTGCGCGAAATCGCCGATCAAACGGTCGCCGTCGAAGACATGCGCGAAGGCCTGATCCACTCGATCCAGAAAAACGTCGAGATCGACGAGCCCGAAGCAGCGGCGGCTCCCGTCCTGACCAGCGACCGCCGCGCTCCAATTCTTGGCCGCGACGACATGAGCCGCGATGGCGTCGTCGACACCATGACCGAAGAGCAGTTGCTGCGCGGCCTGGAAAGCATGACGCCGAGCGAACCGTCCGCGGTTGGCAATGGCGGCCCCCGCGACCGCGAACGCGACCGTCACGACCGCGGACGTTGATCCCTTTACTAGACGTTGCATTCACTTGACAAGGCGGTAGGCTGGTCACGCGCGGCGATGCGTGACAGCGCGCGGTACCCTGTCCGCGACGAGGAGATGAGCGGACCATGATGCGCCAGTACGAGCTCGTAGAGCGCGTTCTGAAATACGATCCCAAGGCGGATGAGGCCATGCTCAACCGCGCTTACGTGTACGCCATGAAGGCGCACGGACATCAAAAGCGCAAATCGGGCGACCCCTACTTTTCGCATCCCCTGGAAGTTGCAGCCATCCTGACCGAGCTCAAGCTCGACGACGCGACGATTGCCACCGCGCTGCTGCACGACACCATCGAAGACACAGACGCCACGCGGACCGAAATCGATCATCTGTTCGGCAAGAAGATCGGCGAACTCGTCGATGGGCTGACCAAGATCAAGCGCCTCGATCTCGTATCCAAGAAGGCCGAACAGGCCGAGAATTTCCGCAAGCTGCTGATCGCGATTTCAAGCGATATTCGCGTGCTCCTGGTGAAGCTAGCCGACCGCCTGCACAACATGCGCACGCTCGAACACAACACACCCGAGAGCCAGCAACGCAACGCCCAGGAAACCCTCGACATCTACGCGCCGCTCGCTGGCCGCATCGGCATGCAGCAGATCCGCGAGGAGCTGGAAGAACATTCATTCCGCTGGCTGCACCCCAAGGCCTACAAGGCGATCAGCGACAAACTCGCCGCACTGCGTATGACGACCGGCGGACTTCTCGATGAGACGATGGCAGAACTCCATGCCAAGCTGAGCGAAAGCAGCATCAAGGGGATCATAAGCGGGCGCGAGAAAAAGCCTTACTCGATCTGGGATAAAATCGTTCAGAAGAAAACGTCGCTGGACAAGCTATCCGACATCTACGCTTTCCGCATCATCGTGGAAAGCGAGGCCGACTGTTACCGCGCGCTTGGGCTCGTGCATACGACGTGGCAGGCGGTGCCGGGGCGGTTCAAGGACTACATCTCGGTTGCCAAGCAGAATGGTTATCAATCGATCCACACAACGGTTCTGGGCCCGCGCAAACAACGCCTTGAGTTGCAGATCCGCACCCAGCGCATGCACGAGACCGCAGAATACGGCGTGGCGGCGCACGCACTCTACAAAGACAGCAAATCCCGCAGCGCCAATGGCGGGGCCGAACCGGCGAGCCCGGAAACCAGCACCAACCCATATGCATGGTTGCGGCGGATGGTTGAGAGCCTCATGGAAGGCGACAACGCGGAAGAATTCCTGGAGCACACCAAGCTCGAACTTTTCCGTGACCAGGTATTCTGCTTTACCCCCAAGGGCAGCCTCATTGCCTTGCCGCGCGGGGCAACGCCGCTCGACTTCGCCTTTGCGGTTCACACCGACATCGGTGCGATTGCGAGCGGCGCCATCGTCAACGGGCGGCAAGTCCCCATCGAGACCAAGCTTCGCAACGGCGACGAAGTGGAAGTGCTGACCACCAAAGGGCACGTTCATCCTGCTTCCTGGGAAGCGTTCGTGGCCACGGGCCGGGCCCAACTCGCGATACGGCGATCCGCGCGCGACGCGGAACGGCGGCGCTTCATCGAACTTGGCCACCGGTTGCTGACCGCACAGTTCCATCGCAACGGGCAGGAGCTGCCAGACGATTTGCGCCGCCTGACAACACGGTTCAGCCAGAAGAGCGTCGACGACGTGCTCGTGGCCGTAGCGCGCAATGAAATTCCAATTCCTGAAGCGGTGGCAGCCCTCGAACCTGAAGGCCGGCCCGGCGAGGCCGCGGCTGCCAAACTCCGCGTCCGCAAGGGACCTGAACGCGGCGAGGGCGAGGATGGCTGGTTCAATCTGACGAGCGCTGCAGGCTTGAAGTTCCGCACCACCGACGGGCAGGCTCCCGATACCGGCGCTGGCGAAGAACCAGGCGATGGCGCCAGCGCATTCGCGGGAACCGGCATTCCCATCCGCGGCTTAAAAAACGATGTTCCCGTCAGTTTCGAGCCGGGCGGCGCGGTTCCCGGTGATCGTATTATCGGCGTGCTGACGCCAGGCGAAGGGATCCGTGTGTTCCAAATCCATTCACCCCGCCTCAAAGAATACGAGCACGAGCGCTGGATCGACGTGACGTGGGACGTCGATCAGCGCCGTCTGGAACGGTTTCCTGCCTCCATCGACGTCGCTTGCCCTAACGAGCCGGGGACGCTAGCTCAGGTTGCAAGCCTCATTGGGCAGGCCGGCGGCAACATCGACAAGTTGTTCATGCTCGAACGGGCGTCGGATTTCACGACGATGCGGATCATGCTCGGCGTCTACGATCTTGCCCACCTCACCCACATCATCTCCGGTCTGCGCGCCCACTCTGTCGTGAATAAGGTCGAGCGGGTGTTTGAGTAAACCTAATCCCGATCACTTGATCCATAGCGCATAAGCGGCAAGACAGAGGATAACCGCCAGCAGCCCCCGGAGGACGTGATCGGGCAAAATACCGGTCAGCCGGGTACCTAGCGCAATCCCTGGGACCGACCCAGCCAGCAGTGTTGCCAGAAGCGACAGATCGACGTGACCGAAACTCAAATGGCCAAGCCCCGCCACGAGGGTCAGGGGAATCGCATGCACCACGTCGGTACCGACCAGGCGGCGCATGGCAAGAGCAGGGTACAGCGCGGTCAAAACGACAACGCCGATCGCACCGGCACCTACTGACGTCATCGCAACAGTAATTCCGATGACGACGCCGAGGAAAAATGTCAGCCCGGGACGGGCTAGCACGGTCAGGGCATCTCCCTGCCGACCGCCCGACAGTTTACCCGCCGAAAAGCGGCTGGCAATAAAGGGATATGCGGCAATGGCAATTGCGCTGACAATGAGCGCTACAGCAAGGATGGTACGGATCATGACGGCGAGACCGGCGGCGTCCACGCCGCTGAACCAAAGCCCGACAAAAACGAGCAGTGCCCCGGGAAGGCTGCCGAGTGCGAGCCAGCCGAGAATGCGATAATCGACGTTACGCAGGCGGTGATGTTGCCAGGCTGAACTGGTCTTGGTGATGCAGGCAAACAACAAATCGGTGCCAACAGCGACAGCGGGATTTACACCGATAATGGATATCAAAAACGGAGTCGTCAGCGAGCCGGCACCGACCCCCGTCAAACCGACGAGGAGGCCGACAATAAAGCCCCCTGCAACCAACAGCGGCCAAACTTGGGCCGAGAAGACTTGGGCCGAGAAAACTTGGGCCGAGAAGACTTGGGGCAAAACCCATTCCATAGTGCGTGTGCCCCTCTTGGCGTCGGCTTCTTCGTCATGACCATCGGCTTCAATTGCGGAATGGACGCGACAAACGAGAACGCAATTGCGCTAAAGCTATGTGGTTTCACATCCAGGTGCAGCGTTTTCTAAAAGTACCACAGCGGCGCGGTGAACCTATCGAGGCTCCACCGCAACCAAAGCATGGTACGGACCGCGTGCCTCGTTTCAAATATCGAAACTGACGGCGGTTCCGGCTGCGCCAAACAGCCTAACTAGCTCCACCGTGCGGCGCTCGAACTCCGCCCGGTCCGCGGCGTTGTCGCCCAAATCACTACACAGACCAGCGGCCAGCGTTGCCCGGGTGACGACGAAACCGGTTGCGCTGATGGCGATGGGGCTTTCGGCAGCGCGCGCCTCCAAGATCACCCCGCCAGCAACGGATGCACCAGTCAATGTATTGACGACCATGAAGCTGCCGGTCTCAGGCTGATCGGCAAACGGATCGACTGCGACGGCGCGGCCAAGCTCGATGCCGGCGAGCGCGATGTCGTTCATGGCGCAGCGCGAGGCAGGTGTGGTCTGTAACGTCTCAAGGTCGAGCAACGCCGAAATATTCAGCTTGGCAATCGGAACGAGATCGGTTGCGGTCCGCAGCAGATAAGACGCCTTGGGGTCAAAACCGTCCTCCGCAAGCCAGACGAAGCGGACGTCGAGGGCATTGGCGGCAACTGGCTGAGGTCCCGCGCCCGAAAGCACGGCGCCGCGCGAAATGTCGAGATCGTGTTCGAGTTGGATTGCAACGGCTTGACCGGTGCGGGCGATTTCAAGGTCGCGCCCCATGGTGGCGATGCGCAGTACGCGGCTCGAACGGCCCGACAGCACGTCGACGATCCGGTCTCCGACACACACGTTGCCCGACGCGACCGTGCCGGCAAGGCCACGGAAGTCGAGGCCGTCGCGTAAGACGGTCTGGACCGGCATGCGGAACTGACCGGTGGCCTGGGTGATCCGAGATGGCAGGCCGTCGAGGTAGCCGAGTAGCGTCGGCCCGGTGTACCAGGGCATGTTTTCCGACTGGCGGGCGATGTTATCGCCGGTGACGGCCGCCACGGGAATAGCAATGGCCTCGGTGAAGCCAAAGCGTGTCGTCAGCTTGGCAAATTCGTCGGCGATGGCGGTGAATTTGCCTTGCGCGAAATCGACGAGATCCATCTTGTTGACGGCAAGCACGACGCGCCGGACCCCCATCAGATCGAGGATTGCGGCGTGGCGTAGGGTTTGCTTCTTGATACCCGAGCGGGCGTCCACAAGCATGATGGCGACGTCGGCGTGCGATGCGCCGCTCGCCATGTTGCGGGTGTACTGTTCGTGGCCGGGACTGTCGATGACGACGAACCGGCGCTTCTCGGTGTCAAAATAGCGCCACGCAATGTCGATGGTGATGCCCTGTTCCCGCTCGGCGGCTAGGCCATCGACCAGCAAGCTGAAATCAGGCAACCCCGACGTGCCAGCGAGCCGCGAGCGCTCGATGGTTGCACGCTGATCGTCATACAGATCAGAGGCATCAAACAACAAGCGGCCGATGAGGGTCGACTTACCATCGTCGACCGAACCGCAGGTCAACAATCGCAGGATCCCGTTCAGCTCACGCGCGCTTGTCGTACTGCGCGAGACCGCTGCCGGTCTGGGATTGGTCCGCGCAACGACGCTTCCCCCCGACGCTTGCACGTGAGCGGCTGGCGAAGTGGTCGGCGAACCCGGTGCCGGGACATTGCGGCGGGCGGACGCGATTGCGGTCATCAGAAATAGCCCTCTTGCTTCTTCTTTTCCATGGCACCCGATTGATCGTGGTCGATCAGCCGGCCCTGGCGTTCGGAGGTTTTGGCAGTCAGCGTTTCTTCCACGACCGAGTCGAGGTCAGCGGCCGTGGACTTGACCGCAGCAGTCAGCGGATAACAGCCCAGTGTCCGGAACCGAACATTTTGGACCAGCGGGGTTTCGCCGGGCAACAGCGGCAAGCGATCGTCATCGACGACAAGCAGCTGGCCGTTGCGTTCAACGGTGGGACGGGGAGCGGCCAAATAGAGTGGCACGATGTCGAGCTCCTCGCGCTGGATGTATCGCCAGATATCGCGCTCGGTCCAGTTCGACAACGGGAACACGCGGACGGTTTCGCCAGCACCCAATCGGCCATTCAGCAGCCGCCACATCTCGGGACGCTGCTTGCGCGGATCCCAGCGGTGGCCCGCCGATCGGAACGAAAACACCCGCTCCTTGGCCCGCGAGGCTTCCTCGTCGCGCCGCGCGCCTCCAAAGGCTGCATCGAACCCGTGGATATCAAGCGCCTGCTTTAGCGCAGCAGTCTTCATCACGTCGGTATAGACGGATGGCGAGAAGTCGAACGGATTGACGTTACGCTCGACCCCGTCCTTATTGACGTAAGTGATGAGGTCGAGCCCGAAATCGCGCACGGTCTTGTCTCGGAACGCGATCATCTCGCGGAACTTCCAAGTCGTATCAATGTGCAGCAGCGGGAACGGCGGCTTCTGCGGATAGAAGGCCTTGCGCGCCAGATGCAGCAGCACGGTCGAGTCCTTGCCGATTGAGTACATCAATACCGGCTTGCGGAACTGCGCGGCCGCTTCGCGGAAAATATGAATAGCTTCCGCTTCCAGCAGGTCCAAATGGGAGATTGCTACCGTCATGGAGTGGTTCCTCGAACATCGCCTGGGGCTGGTTCGTCAAGTTTAGAAGTGCTGTGAGGTGTAGAGCGGTTATGGAGCCCACACTCCTTGCCGTCCTCGTTCTCCCACCACCAGCGGCCGGCGCGGATATCTTCGCCGGGGCGGATGGCGCGCGTGCAGGGCTGACAGCCGATCGAGGGGTAGCCACGGGTATGGAGCGGGTTTACGGGAATATCGTTGGCGGAGATGTAGGCCTTGAGTTGTTCAAGGGACCAGTCGGCGATGGGATTGAGCTTTATAAGGCCTGTCGACGCGTCGCGTTCTGCAAAAGGCACTGAGCCGCGGCCAGCCGATTGTTCGCGGCGCAATCCGGTGATCCAGCCGGTTGCGCCTTTTAGCGCTTTGGTGAGCGGGCGGACTTTGCGCACGTCGCAGCAGGCCTTGCGGTTTTCGACACTTTGGCGGAACCCGTTGATGCCGTCGCGGGCGACGAGCGCTTCTAGCTCGGCAGCCTCGGGAGCAACAATCCGGATCGGCACGCCATAACGCGCGATGCTCTCCTCAAGGGTATCGAGCGTCTCGGGGAAATGGCGACCGGTTTCGAGCGTGAATACGTCGATGTCGGCCTTGGCGCTCGCAATGGCATAGAGCACCGCCTGATCTTCCAAGCCCAGGCTGGTGGAAAAGGTGATGCGGCCCGGCACCGTCGCAGTGATGCAACCGATCCGACGGTCAAGATCGCTCAGATCGTGCAATGCCGCATCGAGCGCTGCAAGATCTGCACTAGAGAGATTGGACTGAGGCGGAGCTGTCATCCCACACCTTCTATGGGAATAATTTTCTCACTACTAGCAACATTTTCGCATACCAATAGAATATTTTTTCACAATAGGTCGCATATCTGACGAGAGTGCACTGCATCCCTAGCCCCCGCTCACGCCGCGTGTGCTTCGAGACGCAAACACAAATTTCGAAACAGCGGTTTATCTAAGGGCGGGTAACGGGTGACGCGGCCAGCCAGCGATCAACACCGGCTGCCGCAGCGACAGCGGTTGCAAGCGTCGCTTGCAGCAAATAG
>JANOVN010000414.1:0-8525 GCA_031417455.1 Hyphomicrobiaceae bacterium
GTGCCGCTCGTTGCGCCTGTACTAGGGTCGGCAGCAGGGCGACAACGGAGCCGGTCAGCCCCAATACGATGAGATGCCGGGAGAGGCTAGTAATACGGATCATCGTTGCACGTCTCCTGCGTCCCTGCTTTTTCGTCTGACGATTTAGGACAAGGCGTCGCGTTGAAAAAGAGGCAATTGGTAGCCTGGTTGAGAACTCAAAAGGATGATCAAGCATTCGCCCTTGCAGTATTGACAGACACGCGATTTAATTGTTCACACAAGCAATGGCGCTAACATATTGATAGCGCTTGATGTCGGGCAATTGGTGGCGCGACACCAAACCCGGTACAGCCCTGCGGAGACACAATATGAAGGTCCTCAAAGTTATGGCGGCTCTTGCGAGCTTTGCAGCATGCGGCATTCAATCTGCCGGGGCTGTCGAAGTCCGTCAGGTTGCAGAAATCAAAGCAAGCCCTGCCGCCGTGTGGGCCAAGATCGGCGAATGGTGCGCCATCAAGGATTGGCACCCGGCGATTGCTTCTTGCGAATCCGGCAAACGCGGATTTCGTACGCTGACCTTGAAGGATGGCGGTAAGATCTTGGAAAAAATCACAAAGATGGGCAAGAATACCTACTCTTACGACATCATCGAGAGCCCGCTTCCGGTGAAGAACTACAAGGCCACTTTGACGGCGAAGGCCGACAGCCTGGGTTCGACCGACTTAACTTGGACTGCTAAATTTGACGCCGCGAAGGGCAAGACCGACGCTGAAGCAGCAGCCGTCATCAATGGCATCTTCGAAGCCGGACTGAACAACATCAAGTCGAATGTGAAGCTCGATGCTCCCGCACCGGCTGCGGCAACAGGTGCAATCGCCACGGGTGGCGCTGTCGCCACTGCTGGAGCGGAGGCAGCCAAGGTGGCGGCTGCGCGAGACGAGGCACGGCTCAAGGCACGCGAAGAGCGCCGCAAGCGTCTTGAAGCCGCCAAGGTTGCTGCTATGGAAAAGTATGCGAAGGCTAAGGCAGTGATAGCGGAAAAGGCAAAGGCTGCGGCCGATGCGGCCAAATCTGCCTATGAAAAGGCCAAAGCTGCCTTGTCAGCGGCACCTGAGCCTAAGAAGCAGTAAACGGTGCAATAGCTGCAACGCAATTGGCCCCGGCAAATGATTGTCGGGGCCCTTCTATTGCTCAACCACTAAATCACTCAGCCGAACCGTTGCTCGCTCAGCCAAATCAGCGTGCCACTGGCCTTGATGGCGTGGATTGCGACGTTACTTTGGGGCCACTTGCAGTGGTGCTGCCGCCGCGGAGCAATGCTCGTTCGGCCTCGACGCTGGCAGCCTGCGAGGGCCAGCTAGCCGTCAGCCAATCGTCGGTTCCAAATAGCCAATACATGAAGCGGTTGCGGCGGTGATAACGCTCGACGGTGGCGCGATTGATGTTGTCGACGCTGGTGGTCAACGCTTCCATCATCTGGATCGGCTTGGCGGTTGATTTTTCGATGCCGTCAAGGCGGTTTGCGATCACCGAGATGTCGCCAACCCCGTCCAGACGCCACTGATCGATGGAGCCTGCCAGGGTGTGTTGGTTGGTGTTGAGCTTGATGAGCGCCTCGTGCACTTCCTTGAGCTCGGCGGTATGAATAGCCTGAGCCTCGGCAGCTTTTTCCAGGCTAAGGGTGAGGTTCGCCTGGAAGGCTGTCATGCGTTCGGTCAGCGTAGACAGTGTTGCCTGAGTTTCGGCATTACGGGCATCGATGGCCGCCGTCACATCAACTTTATTGCGATCAACAAGACCTGCAACGGTCTGCATCCGGCCATCCATAGCGCTGGCAAGGGTGCCGATACGCTCGGTCAGGGGCCCCGCCAATTCCAAGCGCTGGCGTTCGAAGCCCGATGTCAGGGTCTGGATGCGGTCCGAGACGAAGGAATGCACGCGCTCCGTGTTGGACGCTTGGTTGGAGAGGGCTGCACCAAGTCCCTTGAGATCATGGTTCAGCGCCGCATTGGCTTGAACGACCTGGGCCCGCTGAGCGTTGATCGACTCTTCTAACGCACGCATGCGCTCTGAGAGTTTTTCCGTTTCGGCGCTGTTTGAGGCAGGGTTCAAGACAGCTTCCTCGATGATATCGAGGCGGCTGGAAATTGGGTTCAGATCAAAGGCGGGGGCGGATTCAACGGCGCGCTCCAGGCCCTTGATGCGATCAAACATTCCGCGTTCAAGGCCAATAAGGCGATCTTGAATGACGGTGACCTCGCCAGACTTGATCCCACGGCTATCGAGGATCGTCTGTTCAAGAGCTTGGAGGCGCTCCGACAGGATGTTCCAAGGCCTGGAAAGTTCGTTGAGACGCTGTTCAAGGCCACGCTCTACCGCCGCGAGACGATCAAGCAGCATGGCCGCGCCCCCGTCATTATCAGTTGCCTGCAGAACAGATTGCTCCATTGCCTGGAGGCGTTCATGGAGACCTCCACGGAAGCGGTTGGCGTCGTCGCGATCGGTCTTGCGGTCATTGGAGAGTTCGGACGCGAGGGTGCGGACGGCATTTTCAAGCTGGTCGATCCGAGCATTCTGGAGGCCATCAACGGCTGTGCCAATACCATCGGTGCGTAGCGAACGGTCAGGCTGGCGGTCGTTCGTCCGGTCATTCGAATAGTAGGGAAGCGGGGCTTTGCGATGTTCGGGGCCGCGAGGCTCGGCACCATAGCCAGATGAAGCGCGAGTTAGCGGGGGCAAGGGTTGGGCGCTGCCCGGCTGCTCCCAATCGCGGAGCGGCTCACGAAGCGGTTCGCGGTAAGTTTCGCGGTCACGAATGGGTTCGCGCATGGGCTCTCGCAGTTGGGGGCGGTCACGTGCGACGCGGCCACCATGGCGCGCCAACAGGGCAATACCGGGA
The DNA here is from genome assembly GCA_031417455.1 of Hyphomicrobiaceae bacterium. Lineage (GTDB taxonomy): Bacteria > Pseudomonadota > Alphaproteobacteria > Rhizobiales > Hyphomicrobiaceae > JANXVY01. Next base: position 2,882 of record JANOVN010000414.1, read on the forward strand.
ATGTCAGAGGGCATGTCGAGGAGGGCGTCCATCAAGTCGTCGACGTTGGCTGGCGCGTTGCGACGGGAGGCAATAGCAGAGGCTGTGCGGAGGGCTTGCTCGAAATCATCGGACCGGCGGGGATGCCCTTGAGCTGCACTGTGACCGAGCGGGATTTCACCGGCGATGATGGTTGCGCTCTCCCGGCGAAGGCCCGCAACGCGGATGCCACGGGCTTCCAGCGCGTTGCTCGCACCATCAACGCGGGTCATGGCGTGAAGGAGGTGCTCCAGTCTGACTTCGCCAGCGCGATGGGCCACGGCCACATCAAAAGCGTGGTTTGAGCAAGACAGAACGATATCATCAACGAGAATGGGGGCGTTACGGCTGTAGCCAGGGGACCGGCTGCGGTTGCCATTCGAATAGGGTTCGGAAGCACCGGTCATTTGCGATGCTGTGCCGCTCCACGTTTGCGGGGTTCGCAGATCCAAATCCTCGCCGCGGTACGCCATGCTCTTCTCCACACTCACGGGCCCACGCTCTGGTGCAGCCCGGTACAAACTTGCAGTTCAATGACCCGCGATGCCATTTGCCTCATGACTGCGACAACCCATTGACGAGGTTATCGCTTTTTTTGGGCTGAGGCGAGGGGATGCAGTGGCCGATCATTGAATTTGGTCAATACACGCAGACTCGTCCCATTGTGGGGCAAGACTACGTGCGTCCGGCTTGGGCTATAGCAACCGCCATGCCACTGGCCGAGCCAAACCGGCAGCAGCCTTTTCCTTTGTATATTTATAGGGTTAAATAAGCTTTGTGCCATTCACGTCATCGCGAACATTCCACAAATCAGCGCCCTCGTTGCGGTAATTGTTGAGGCGTTGACTGACGGGAAGGATTTCCAGCAGGTCATCAGGGGCTGCACGCAGGAGAGGTTGTATGGGCCCGGCACTGCCCGGTCGGCAGTCTAGCCAGGCATCGAAATCTGCGGGTGGAAGGATTACGGGCATCCGATCGTGCACCAACGCTGCCGTGGGATTGGCTGCTACTGTTAGAATGGCCATGGATTCGAGTTCACTGCCGTCGGCACCAAGCCAGTGCTCCCAAATCCCCGCCATCGCCATCAGATGTTGGTCAGCTTCGGATTTGGGACGGATGAGATGGGGTTGTTTTGCGCCCGGGCGTCCCGTCCACTCATAGTAGCCATTTGTTGGAACGAGGCAGCGGCGGTGGCGCAGCGGGCCCCGGAAAGACGGTTTTTCGGCTGCGGTTTCGCTACGGGCATTCACGAGGGTAGAATATTCGCGCGGGTCTTTCACCCACGAGGGGATCAGGCCCCAGCGCACCAAAGCCAGATCGCGTCCACCTGATGGCGCTTGCCGGACGATAAGCACGGGCTGGGTCGGCGCGATGTTGTAGCGCGCAGGATAGGCCTCGACACCGTCTGCGCGAAAGTACGAGCGGACAGCTTCAATGGGCGAGGTCAGTGAGTAACGCGAACACATGTGATACGAAACCGGTGGTTTGAATTGGGATCTGTTTATTGCCCGAGGCCGTTCTTGCTCCTGTCGCAATTGCCGGGTTGTTGGGCTGCTTCGTTGACAGAGCGGCCGCCATGTCCTGACTGCGCCGCTGTATATCCACCACGACTGAGAGGCTGAACGTATGACTGCGAGCCCTGTCCGACAAGAGCGGATCACCGCCGCCGTGCTTGTGATCGGCGACGAAATCCTGTCAGGCCGAACCAAGGACCAGAATATCGGCACCATCGCCGACCATTTGACCGGGCTTGGTATCGACCTCAAGGAAGTGAGGGTCGTGGCCGATGAGGAAGCCGACATCGTCGATGCACTCAATGCCTTGCGAGCCCGCTATACCTACGTTTTCACGACCGGAGGGATAGGACCGACGCATGACGACATCACCGCCGACGCGGTTGCCAAGGCGTTTGGCGTTGCCATCGACATTCATCCCGAGGCGCGGGCGTTGATGCAGGAAAGCTGCGACCGCCGTGGGATCGAACTGACGGCATCGCGGCTGCGGATGGCGCGCATTCCTCTTGGCGGGAAGCTCGTCAAGAATTCGGTTTCGGTGGCGCCGGGTTTCCTTATCGGCAACGTGATCGTGATGGCAGGCGTGCCGTCGATCATGCGCGTCATGCTCGACGATGTGAGCCAGTTTCTAAGGCGCGGTACGCCGATGCTGAGCCACACGATCGAGGTACTCCATCCAGAAGGCGCCATCGCTGAATTGTTCCGGACACATGCCGCCGAATATCGCGATGTCGCCATGGGCAGTTATCCGCAGAACACTGACGGGCGCTATTGGACGCAACTCGTGCTGCGATCGAGCGATGCAACGCGCCTCGACAGGGCTGTGGCGACCCTTAAGGCGACGCTGGCGAACAGTGGACTGACCGTGCGCTGAGTAGTGCATCTGCGTTAACTATGTTCATACTTTTGGGGTTCGCAGACCATTCTGATCTTGCTTGTTTGGAACGCCGAAGGTTTTCGGGCGTTTCAGCTTGCGCTGTCCCCCTCTTCAATGCCAACCGGCCATCAATTTCCTCATCATCAGGAGTGGATTATGCGTGCGCGTAACGGACTTATTTATTGTCGAAATTTACCATTACTTTCAGTCGCTTCTCTGCTCATGGCGTTGATCGTTCCAACGCCTGTGGAAGCCAAGACCCCTGGCAAGACCTACTGTTTTCGCGGCTTCTGCCATCGGGTTCTGACGCTTGCGGAGACCGAAAAGCTGATCGGTAAGCAATCCAATCTCATCACCTCGAACTATGATGACTGCAAACGCGACCGGTTTAACCCCTGCGGCCTAACGTCCTCCGGTGCCGTGTTCCGTGCCGATCTCGCCGACAATGCAGCCAGTCCGATTCTGCCCGACGGCACCATCATTATGGTCCGCCATCCCAAAACGCAAAAGTCCGCCGTATTGCGGGTCAATAGCGCCGGGCCTTATCATTTCAAGCGCACGCTCGACGTTTCGCATGCAGCAGCCGGTGTGCTCGGGTTCCAGCGCCAGGGCGTCGCGACGCTTGAAGTCCGCGTGTTGCAGGCACCCAACAAAACGGAAGCGACCTATCGCAAGAACCGGATGTACCCTGCCGTCCCTGGGTATCTGGGGATGTACGCTTCCCTTGATCAAGCTGGAACAGCTTATGCTGCGCGTAGCGGCACCGGGACCGCCGTGGCGGCTCTCTACCCACAGACCACCAGTGAACCCGGATCGGTGCGTCCGGCGGGGGGTATCATTGATAATGGCATCGAACGGACTTGGCTTGCCAAGGCTGTGACATTCGGCGTCTCCCAGCGGGAAGCCAAGATTGCCAAGACCAAGGTTGCCAAGACCAAGGCCATCAAACAGGCCCAGCTAGAGCGGCGAGCGCGCCGACACGGGTAAGCTGTTCAATGGATTGCAAATTCGGGAGTGTATCACAGTCCCGAGTTTGCACCCAACGAAGTCGCGCGCATTGTTTGCTGCGGCGCCGCCTTTCCAAATAGCAGGAAGTGGACTTCCAGGGCATCGAGGTAGGACGCGATCATGTCCATCAGCGCGCCCAGTTCGTTGCGGCCAGCAATGCGGAAGGTTTCCGTCACCAAGCCAGACGTTGCTTGCGATAGGCAAGCCGCTTCGTCAGCGATGACGCTCCGGCTGCGGAAATAGGCCGTGATGCCGTCTGCGGTATCGAAATCCACATTGGTGGCGTCGGCAAACTCGGCGATGGCATCCACCAGCGACACGCTGCCCGACATAAAGCTGAACGCTGGCAGCTTGAAGCGGGTGTCGGCCTTGCTCAGCCGCTGTGACCATTCCCGCGCTTTAAGCACCCGCGTAATCATCGCCAGTTCGAGTGCGCGGATCAATTCAATCGACGAGCGCAATGCGGGTGGTTCGCGGGTACCCTTGTCATTCTCGTCTGTCAGTTTGCGGCCCGCGATCAGGATATCTTCACCCGCGGCCAATGCGGCATCGAGATGGTCGGCCAGCATATAGGCTTCGGGCGGGATGGGATGGCTATCAAGTGACATTTAATCGGTCTCCGCGCACGATCGGCAGTGCGCTCTAACTGTCAGTTCATGTTCGAAGAAAGAGATTGAACTGATTCGGACCGATACGCTGCATGTTGATGTGTGGCTGTGGATAGGTTTGCCTTAGTTGCCTCCTGCCTGCTTAGTCTTGCCAGTCGGCGCGTCGTCGAATACGCCTGCCAATTGTGTCGCAACCCGCTCGTTCGTCAGGTCGAGCGACAGCGGCGTCACCGAAATCTTGTTGGCGGCAAGAGCTGCGATGTCGGTTCCAGCGACCAGCGTCGAAGGGCGGAACTGGAAGCCGAACCAGTAATATGACTTGCCCCACGGGTCGGCGCGCTCGTCGATCACCAGATTTTCCTGATCGCGGATGCCCTGCCGCGTGATTGCGACGCCCGCAACCGCTTCAGGAGCGACGGCTGGGAAATTGATGTTCAGCAGCGTGCCCGCAGGCCAGCCTTTATCGAGCAGCGCTTTGATAATCTTGGGTCCGTGTTCGCGCGGCGTATCCCAATGCACCTTCGCGCCGGTCCGCATGCCGACCGTCATCAGCGACAACGCAATCGACGGGATGCCCAACAGCGTGCCTTCCATCGCCCCCGCAACCGTGCCCGAATACGTAACGTCCTCGGCGACGTTGGCCGTATCGTTGACGCCCGATAGCACAAGTGCTGGCCGCTCGTCCGCCAGCAGATGCCGCACCGCCATGATCACGCAATCGGTCGGCGTGCCTCCCACCGCATAGGTGCGCTCGTCCAGCTTTCGCATCCTTAAGGGGGTGTGCAGCGTCAGGCTGTGCGACGTGCCCGACTGGTTCAACTCGGGTGCCACCACCCACACGTCCGGCGACAGCGCCTTGGCAATATCAACCAGAACCGCCAGGCCCGGTGCCGCTATGCCATCGTCGTTCGTGACCAGAATTCGCATTGGTGGTTCCTGTTATCCCCTCTCCCGCCCCTTTGCGGGGAGAGGGTTAGGGTGAGGGGCGGCAGCGAACTCAGTCGCATGAAATCGTGCCGTTATCATAAGCTGGGAGTTGGGACGCGCTAGATGGGCTGCCTTTGCTGCCGCCCCTCATCCCGACCTTCTCCCCGTAAGGACGGAGAGAAGGTGAAGTTACCCGATCTTCATCATCCCTCCCATGTACGGTCGCAGCGCATCGGGGATTACAATCGAACCGTCGGCTTGTTGATAGTTTTCCATGATGGCGACGAGTGTACGCCCGACCGCGAGGCCGGAGCCATTCAGCGTGTGGACAAAGCGCGTGTCCTTCGCGCCCTTAGGTCTGTAGCGCGAATTCATCCGGCGGGCCTGGAAGTCGCCGCACACCGAGCACGATGAAATCTCGCGATACGTGTCCTGGCCCGGTAGCCAGACTTCGATGTCGTAGGTCTTTTGCGAGGCAAACCCCATGTCGCCGGTGCACAGCAGCATGGTACGGAACGGCAGCCCTAAGCGCTTGAGGATTTCCTCCGCGCAGCCGGTCATGCGCTCGTGTTCGGCAAGGCTGTCTTCCGGCGTCGTCACCGAGACGAGTTCGACCTTGGTGAATTGATGCTGGCGGATCATGCCCCGCGTATCGCGACCCGCCGATCCCGCTTCCGAGCGGAAGCACGGCG
>JANOVN010000415.1:0-3333 GCA_031417455.1 Hyphomicrobiaceae bacterium
ACCAATAACCCGCCGGGACGAACGAGCTTGCTGGCCGCCGTCAACAACCTGGCTTGGAGCGCTGCCAATTGGGCGGGGTCGGTTGCCCGCTTGAGGCGGAGGATGTCGGGGTGGCGGCGTATCGTGCCGGAGGCGGTGCAGGGTGCGTCGAGAAGGACGGCATCAAACAGGCGGTCAGGGGCCCAGACCGTGACATCGGCGGTGACGAGATCGGCTGTCAGCTGGAGCCGGGCGAGGTTTTCGGCCAAGCGGGACATGCGGCTGGCCGACACATCGACGGCGGTGACGTTCGCGCCGGCGACGATGAGTTCTGCGGTTTTGCCGCCGGGGGCCGCGCACAGGTCGGCGATGGCTTGGCCTGTGACGTTGCCCAACAGTCGTCCGGGAAGACCCGCAGCTGCGTCTTGAACCCACCATGCGCCTTCGCTGTATCCAGGCATATCCTCGATGCGGCCCCGGTTCTTGACGCGGACGGAGCCGGTTGGGAGCACGACGGCTTTGAAGTGTTCGGCCGAGCCGTCGGCCAATTGTCCGGCGGAGCCAGCGGCTAATCGTTCGGCCCAGCCTGCGGGATCTGACTTCACGGAGATGTCGAGGGCGGCTTCGGTCAGGTTGGCTGCGGCAATCGCGTGGGCTTGGCTTTCACCGTAGGCTTCGACCCAGCGCTTCCACGCCCAATCCGGCGTGTTCAGGCGCGGTCCGTCGAGGGTGGCGAGCTTTGCGGCGCCTTGGACGCTGACTTTTCGCAACACCGCATTGACCAGTTTGTCGAAACGGCGTGCGCCGCCGTCGGCGCGGGTTTGTTAGACCGCCAAGCTAATGGCAGCATGCGGGGGCGTGTCGAGGCACAGGAGCTGCGCGGTTGCGCACAGCAGGATCGGCCACAGTAGGCCTTGGTTTTCCGGTAATGGCTTGTCGATGAACGAACGGACGACGGCATCGAGTTCGCCATAGCGGCGCAGGACCGTCACGACGATGAGGCGCGAGAACGCACGGTCGCGCTGCTCCATGCCGCGATAAATATCCAAGGAAAAAGCGCGATCCAGGGCGTCATCGAGGGCGCGACGTTGATAGACGACCTCGGCCACGACGCGGACGGCAGCGGCGCGCGGGACAAAGCCTGGGGGGCGGTGAACCGGTTGTTGTGACACGCGTTGCGACGCGACCAGCTCTGTCTGGCGACGCTGCGGCGGGACGCCAGTCTTGCCTTGTGACATTTGCCGTGATCTCCTTAGCCGCGTGAGGAAATCCCCGACGAAGCGCCAATATACGACATCGCACGGCATGCGCTACAGCCGTTGCAAGGATCAAAATGGGACACATCATGCCTGAGACCGGATCGGCACCAGCGCCAGCTGGTAATGCCAGCATCGAAGACGAGCCCAAGCGGGTGCTTACGCCACAGGCCCAGCGCGCTTTGGCGGAGGCTGCCGAACGCCGCGCCGCCCGGGACGCCACCGAGACCGAGCGTGCCAAGGAAATCGGCGGGCGCAATGGCCCCGATCCCGTGCGCTATGGAGATTGGGAACAAGGCGGTATCGCCTGGGATTTTTGACAGTTTAAGACTTTATTCACGGTAAGGGACGGTCGCCTCCCCCACTTCCACCCGAATTGGCCCCCTGGGCACCGGCTTTGCAGCTCTCCCGCCAGAACCCGATCTGGTTGTTTCAAGGAGAGACATAATGGCTGCTCACACGATTGCGACATTTCAGCGAAACGAGCGCGGATCGATCGCCATCTTGTTTGGCTTGATGTTCATGGTCGTTATGTCGATTGCCGGTCTGGCCCTGGACTATGGCCGCATCCTGCTCGCCCGCCACGCGCTTGCTGAAGCCGTCGATGCCGCTGGCCTTGCCGCCGGACGCGCCATGATCGATGGCAAGCTTACCCCCGCCGAGGTCGATAAGATCGCCATCGCCTATTTCAATCATAACGCCAAGGACTTGGCCAAGGCGCAAACGAAAATTCCAATCCCCACGATCTCGCCCAATCTTACGGACTCGACGGTGACGGTTTCGGCGCAGGTTGATGTGCCCATGACACTTATGGCAATTGCCGGGTTCAAGAAGGTTACCGTGCCGGTGTCGTCGACAGTCGCCTTCGACAGCAAGGATCTCGAAGTCGGCATGGCGCTCGACATCACGGGCTCGATGGGGGGCGTTCCTCCCGGCGGCGGTCCGCGCAAGATCGACGGATTGAAGACCGCGTTCAAGTCGTTTGCCGAAACCCTGATCCCGGCGTCTCCTCAGGCTGGACGCAAGATCCGCATCGGCGTCGCGCCGTTTGCAGCGGCCGTCAATCTCGGCAAGTATGCAGGCGCCGCCACCGGAAACCGCAGCGTGGACGGCTGTGTGACGGAACGCATCTCGGCGACCTACACGGACAAGTCGCCATCGGCGGGCGGCACGTTCGATGTGGCGGCCGACGGCACCAAAGACATCGATCCGACCGAAGGCAATGTCGGCAACAACTTGTACAATTGCCCTTCGCAAGCCGTGATGCCGCTGACGGATGATCGCAATGCGCTGATCGCGCAGGTCAACAAGTACAAGGAAGGCGGCTACACGGCCGGTCATATCGGAACGCAGTGGGGCTGGAACCTTGTCTCTGAGGACTACGCGGCTTTCTGGGGTGGCAAGAGTGCTCCCGCACCCTATTCCGATACGCAAGGTGCCAAGCCCAAGCTCATCAAGGCCATGATCTTAATGACGGATGGCATCTTCAACACGTCCTACCACCATGACGAAGCCCGCAAGCAGGCGCTAGCGCTTTGCGACGGGATGAAGGCCAAGGGAATCCTTGTGTTCACGATCGGTTTTGGGCTTGGCAACTCCGGCTCTGAGCTTGTTGCCAAGCAGACGCTTCAGGCCTGTGCCACACCGGGCTCGCTCTACTTCGCCGACGCTTCGAACTCGGCTCAGCTCGACGCAGCCCTGCAGAGCTTTGCGACCGTGCTGACCCAACTGCGGCTCAGCAAATAAGCAGTCGCATTTTCACGAAATTCAGGCTCGTCCGCAGAAATGCGGGCGGGCCATTAGCTTTGAACAATGACATGCGGCAAGGATGCGGCAAGGCGGGTATTGACCCACGATTGCATACGGCTTAGAGCATGCGTCTGCTCTTGAAAGTCTCGATGGGACGCGCCAATCTGCGCTCTGTCGAGATGCTCGTTTTCCAAGTGTTGGACCACGACCAACGCGCGGGCAACGGTTTGCTTCAAGACGGTCGACACCATGGCGTCGATATTGGTATGCCGGCTTAGCTCAGTTGGTTAGAGCGCTAGTTTGTGGAACTAGAGGTCCTCAGTTCAAGCCTGAGAGCTGGTACCAATTC
>JANOVN010000416.1:0-2145 GCA_031417455.1 Hyphomicrobiaceae bacterium
GCGTCGAGGGTACTGTTGAGGTCGTAAACGTGATCGGCGTCGGTGAGCTGGACCGAGAACGCTTTGGCTTTCGCGTCCCAACGGACGCCGTCGACCGCCTTGACCATGCGATTGGCAGTCAAATCCTTCGGCATCGCGATGAGCACTTTGCCGTTCACGACCGTGGTTTCCAGGCCGTCGATCGGTTTAAAGTGAACGCCCTTGGCCAATTCCGCCGATTTGGCAACCGACGCAATCCGGTTGTTGATGCGATCAAACGCCCGCTCGGTGCGCGGATCCATCGAACTGAAGGCCCAGGCCTTCTCGTCGTTGCTCCAGCGGCCGCCCATATCCTTGGCTATGGCGTTGGCTTCAAGATCTTTGGGCCATGTCGCAAGCAGGCCTGTCCGGCCAGCTGCGTCGACGGTTGGCTTCACGTTGATATTGGTGTAGGCGGCAATGTCCATGATCTTGGTTCCTTTGGTCTTTGGAGGACGGGCTGCGTCACGACGCGGGGTTCTGGCTGGTGCGATAGCTGATTTGCATACTGATGCAAATAGTGCAGTTAAGTGCTCGCGAAGCGCAAGGATGGCAGCCCGTCCTCCAGAAACCAGATGCAGCAGATCGAGCGGGACGACGCTCTTGCCCGTGATGCCGCGCGCTTCGGCGTAAGCCGGCCGGTAGTCGAGCGTTGTTTCTTTCGGGTCGGCGCGCGCGAAGGTCCAAACGAGCTTATCGAACGTGTCGAAGTCGGTTTTTGGAACGTAGAGTTTGAACGACACACGGTGCCGGGAGGCTGCGACGTAGGCCAGATATTTGTCCATCGAGGTGCTGGCGAGGACGAACGTGCGATCCACCGTAGCACCCTGCGCCTTGTGAACCGTCGTGGCATAACCGAGGTCGAAATCACGATACGTGTCGGTATCGATGGTCACAGCGCGGCCGTCATCGAGCGCGACGGAAAACACGGGCGACGGGCCTGTCGTATGGATCATCTCGACGGTGCCATGTTCGCTGTTGGCGACGGCCTCGCCTGCGAGCTTTTCGTTCTTGAGCATGATGATGCGGTCGCCGGCGGCAAACGACCGGAACCCGCCGCGAGTCTCGATTGTCACTGGTTCGCCGAGCTTGCCGTCGGCGCGGCGGCGGTCCTGAATGGCGGTGTTGATCGCCAGGATATCATCGTTGCGATGGGCCAGCGCGAGCATGGTGTGCAACGGCGCGGTTGCGCTCGCGCCAAGGTAGTCGGCAACCAATTGCGCGACAGCGTCGCCCCGGTCCTTGGTCTCGATGATATCGCCGTTGTCTTTGTAGGCGGTCATCGCTTCGGACACTAAGCCGCGCTGGAATTGAACGGTCGCCGCGCGCGCCCAGGCGTCGTTTTGGCGGTAGACGGTATCGAGTTCGAAGGTGCCAGACTGCTGCACCAGGGCGCGAAACGCGCCACCTGCCGCGATGGGTTGCAGCTGCTCGGGGTCCCCGATCAAAACCAGCTTTGCACCCGCGCGTTTGACCTCGGACAGCAACGCGGCCATGTCGGCAGACCCGACCATTCCGGCTTCGTCCAGAATCAGCACGTCGTTGGATGTGAGCTGTTTGCGATCATGTTTCCAATGGGTCATCCAGCTCGCGATGGTGCGCGACTCGATCCCGGCGCCGTCGGCCAAACCGTTAGCCGCTTTGCTGGCCAACGCCGCGCCTTGGACCGTAAACCCGCGCGCCGTCCAGGCATCAACGGCGGCGGTCAACAGAGAGGTTTTCCCGGCCCCGGCGAACCCGACAATCGACGTCAGATCGTCGCCCGACGTGATGTGCTCGATAGCGGCGCGTTGCTGGTCGGACAGCTCTTTGGTGCAGCGATTGATGGCCGCCATTACGATAGGCTTTGGAACCGCAAATTGAGACCGTCCGGCCACAGCATTCGAGTCCCGCGACATGGCGGCTTCGAGCGCGATCTGAGCCTGCGTCGCAAGGCGCGCGGGCGTGTGGTGGGCTTCGTGGATACCACCAAACCCATCCTTGAGCACAACCAACGACTTGTCTTGAAGGGCCGCATCCAGCAGCGTCGTAAACTCGGCCGGATCGTCGATGAACGTATGCAATGCGAGCGCCACGTCACGGCGGTCGAAGACGCTCATCTTGGCGGCCACGACATCCAGAATCCGG
>JANOVN010000417.1:0-11551 GCA_031417455.1 Hyphomicrobiaceae bacterium
GATGATGCGGGGCCTGGTTTGAGCGATGGCCGAGCGCAGGACCAGGCTTGATCCGGCGTGGGCGGGGCGGGGCAGGATAGTGATGTTAGTGGCTTCGCCGAGCGTGAGGCGGATTTCGCCCTCTAACCAGTCAAGCGCGATCTCGTCGCCGCCGACGGGCAGCAGATAGACCAGATCGCCGGCGACGGCTGCGAGGCGTTCGGCTGCGCGAACCATGCCGGTCAAGTGGTCGATGTCTTCGATGGCGACGACAATGGGGCCGGAACGCCAAGCACACAGCGCACCGGTGGCGATGTAGCCCGTGGTGCCCCAAATCTGCGAGACGGCGGCGGAGAGCAGCTCGCTCTTTTCCGCGCCGACTATGGGTTCGGCGAAGACGATGATGTTCCAGGGGCCGCGTTGAGCACAAGCGGCCTGGAGCGCGGGAATAGTCTGGTCGCGGACGACATGGGCGGAGAACTTGACGTTTGAAGCGGCTGCGGCAATCGACAACTCGCGCTGGACGGCGACGGCGAAGTGCTCCGCATCGCGGCGAAGGCGTGAGGCCGTCAGCTTGGCCGATTTTTGTCCCGTTGGCCCGACTTCGCGCAACGAGCCGTGGGCGCAGGCGGCAAAAAGGTCGGGGTCTTCGACGAACAGGCCTTCGATTTGCGAACGAAACGCAACGGCGACGTGGACTGCGGCTGCGATGGCGGCCTTGCTGGAGGTGGCGAAATCGCCCAGCCGGACGACGACGCGGCCACGGTCTTCGTTTGCTTCGGCGACGTGAGCGATCATTTCGCCACCTTGGGAATGATGGGCGTCGTGGACGGGGGCGCGAAGGGTTCTTCGGCGTCGGCGCGCTGCTTCAAGGCACTCATGATGTCTTGGGCGAGGGTAACGGCGCGGGCGCTGGATTTGGCAATTTGATTGGCGAGAATGAGGACGTCGCGGACGGGATCGAGATCGGTTGCCAGTATTGGAGAGCCGGAGGCGGTAAGCGTGCGGTCGTGCATGAGGGCCGACATCGCTGCGCCATCGACTGGCTGGAGGGATTCATCGGCGATGATTGCGGAGAGGGACCCTGCGAATTCGCGTTCGATTTGCCGCGTCAGTGGGATGGTTGGCTCGAAGGCTGTGATGAGCCGGATTGATTTTGTGCCGTCCAGGTCGGAGGTGCGGAGGGCGCTGTAATCTTCAAGGTCGCCGGTAACGATAAGGCGGGCATCGAGGGGGATTGTGATGTTTGCCGGGCGGGCGAAGGTGCTGGCTGCGTCGGCGGGGCGGGCGTGGCCTGCGGCGAGGGCTTGCTTGATGAGCGGCCAAGCGCCGAATTCGGCCATCAGTTCGCGGGCGTCGATAACGAGGAGGCCGCCGCCCGCGCTTAGCAGCGTGCCTGGGGTGACGGCGAAGGGCGTGAGGGCGGTGCCGGGCGGAGGCAGGTAGGCGACACCGCAGAGGTCGGCGCGTTCCACACCTTGCGGGTTGACGGGGGCTGGTGCGCGCGTCGCTGGAGTGAGGATGTTGACGCGATAGCGGGCGAGCGCGGGGTCTTGGGCGATTTCAATCGGCGCACGGGGGTGGCCGTTGGCTTGCCGGCTCGCTGTGACGAACAGGGCTGCGTTGCGGACGAGATCAGCGGTAAGGGCTTCGAGCCAAGTGGCGATGGCCGGAGGGCTGGTGAATTTTTTGGCAAGAGCTGCAAGGCTTGCGCGGACGGTGAGGCTCGCCACCTCGGCATCCAAGTCGCGGAGACGGGTGTGGTGGTCCTGCTGGAGCGTGGTGCGATTGTCGAGGACGCCGGACAGTTCGTTTTCAAAGGCTGAGAGTTTGGCTTCGACGCCGGCCTTGAGGCTTTCGGGGAGCGCCTTGAAGACGTCGGGGGCGACGACGCGGCCTTCGTGCATGGGAGCGACCGCGTAGCCAAGCGGGGTGCGCAACAAGCCGATATTTTGGGTGATGGCGCGGCGTTTGAGGGCGTCGATGGCGGTGTCGTGGCCGGAACGGAGTTCCTCATCCAGCGAAAGGCGGGCGACTTTATAGCTGTCGCTGTCGAAGGCGGCGGGAAGGGTGACGGAGAGCATTTCGATAGCTTGCGCGACGCCATCGGCCAGAGATTTCGCATCGACAGCGGGCAGGCGGAGCATGGCGAGGGATTGGTGAGTGAAGGTTTGGTCGCCGTCAAAGCTCGATACGGCGGCAACGGCGTCACTCGGCGGGAGGGCTTTGGCTTGTTCCGTCAGGAGGGCAAGGACTGCTTGGGCGTGACCTTGAGAACGGGGGGCGGCGACGAACAGGATCGCGCGGGGCTTGGAATTGGCGACGGCTGCAAGTGCTGCGCGGGCTGCGTCCTCACCGAAGATGGCAGTGCAAGGCGGGAAGTCGGCGGAGGTTTTACCGTCGAAAGTGGCTTTGGCGTTCTCACCGTCAGGGCTAGCGGCGGTGGTGGCCCGGGATGGCCTTGTCGTGCCGTTGAGTTCTTCAGTGTCTGGAGGAAGTGACGGATCGGCTGGAGGCTGCTCGATCACGATGACGGGCGAGGCTTTGGGCGTGCGTTGGAGGAAATTGAACACCGGGCATCAACCTGCGTTAGACTGAATCTTGAGAGAATGCCGCTTCCCACCCACTCATGGCGAGAGCATGACCGACCCGACAACTGATCCACAGGGCGAAATTGCGGCAACAGGGGTGGCCGCGCCTGATTGCGCTTTGCGATCAACGGTTGCCGCCGAAATTGAGCGTGGCGTCACGCGTTTGTTGATGGCGCAAGGAATTGCGGCTGTGTCCGAATTGCCGCTGCCGAATGGCCGCCGTGCCGACATTGTGGGCTTGTCGGCGGAGGGGCTGATTACGATCGTCGAGATCAAGTCGAGCGTCGCCGATTTCAGGTGCGATCAGAAATGGACCGCGTACCGGGCCTATTGCGACCGGCTGTTTTTCGCGGTGACGCCGGAGTTCCCGGTTGAGATTTTGCCACCAGATACGGGGTTGATCCTGGCGGACCGGTATGGGGGGTGCGTGGTGCGAGACGCACCGGGGCATCCCGTTGCAGGCGCGCGCCGGAAGGTGATGATGTTGCGGTTTGGACGTGCTGCGGCGGTCCGGCTGGCGCGGTTGCGCGATCCGGGGGCGGATGGGATGGGGGAGTTTTGAGGTCGGTCGTGATGCCGTTTTGTGGCCCCTGGGTCCCGTGGCTGTTTTTGGTTTGCCACTTGCTGCGGTGGCAAGGAGGCCGCCGGATCGCAAGCGATTGGGGCACCGTGAGAGGTGCGCTAGCTGGGTGTGCGGAGTATCAAACTGCGCGGGAAGTTGTCGGGTTTCCCCCGGATCAAGTGTCCGGGGTCAACCCGACCGACATGCGACTTCTAAGCGGCGCGGCGGGAGGCGGTGGCTGGGATGAGTTCGCGGACGAGAGTGCGCCAGGTGTCGAGGCTCGCATCGAGGTGGCCATCGGCGGAGCGGCGAGCAGACTGGCCCATGGTGTGGAGGTCGGCGCAGGCGGCGGATCGAATCGCGCTGGCGAGGGCTGCGATGTCGTCTTCGGCGACGAGCCAGCCGTGTCCGGGCGCGGTTTGTTCGATCAGGCCGTCGACAGCGCAGGCGATGATCGGACGGGCGGCGGCACGGGCTTCGAGGGCGACTTGGCCGAAGCTTTCCCAACGCGAGGGCACCGCGATGATGTCCTGGGCGGCGAGGAAGCCGGCCACGTCGTTGGTCGGACCCCCGACGGTGACGTTGGGCATTTCCGCCGCCATTGTCTTCAAGCGGTCTTCATCGGGTCCCAGTCCGGCAAGGGTCAGGGAAGCCATGCCCCGCGGCAGGGCTTGCATGGCCTGGATGAGATTTCCGAAGCCCTTCTGTTCGTGGTAGCGGCCATAGGCACCGATCTTCAAAGGTTCGCCGGTCGCGCCACGGCGGGCGGACGGGGCGATATCGAGGAAGCCGCCGCAATAGGTGGAGGAGGGAATGACAA
Source organism: Hyphomicrobiaceae bacterium (assembly GCA_031417455.1). Taxonomy (GTDB): domain Bacteria; phylum Pseudomonadota; class Alphaproteobacteria; order Rhizobiales; family Hyphomicrobiaceae; genus JANXVY01. The sequence continues at coordinate 3,953 of JANOVN010000417.1, forward strand.
CGACTTTGGCGGGATCGACGACGCCGAGCTGGCGCAACCATGCGCCCTGGCCGTGGGAGACGGCGACGATGCGGTCGGCGAAACTGTAGACGAGCTTGAGCATGGTACGGAAGCGAGCGGTGTTGGGGACGACGTATTTCTCGTAGGAGCCGGTGTAGCTGTGCTCGACGATGACGATTGGGGCGCGACCTCGCATGGCGCGGAGCGCTGCGAGGAACGGCAGCTTCGACCAGGAGGCGGTGAAGTGGATGACGACCAGCTGATCGGCTGGAATAACCGGGGGGAGTTGATTGCGCGGGGACACGTCGTAGCGGATGTGCTCGACATCGCCCATGTGCGCCATCAGGGTTTCGAGGTTGCGCAGAACGCCGCCGAGTTCGATGGTTTCAATGAGGTGGGCAATCTTCATGACGTTACTCCGGCGGGTTGGCTTTGTGTGGGGGTTGGTTGTTGGACAAGAGTTGAACGGACCGCGAGGGCGGTGCCGATCTGGACGGCGATGGCGGCTAGCGACTGGGCGATGATGCCGCCCGCGAGGCCGTAAGGCAGGGCGACGGCCAGGGCTGCAAGCGAGACGGCGGTCAGGTTGGCGGAGGCTAGGAACTCGGTGCGGGGCTGGCCGACGGCGCGCAGAAGCTGGGACGCGCTGTCGAACATCGGTTTTGGTATGGCGGACGCGCACAGCACGGCGACGAGCCAGGCGACGGCATCCCAACGGGCTCCGAACACGATGGGGACGTAGAGCAGCGACAATGCCGCTTGCAGGGCGATGACGGCGGCGCAGGGAAGCGCTGCACGCCAAAGCAGGCCGTCGTAGCGGGTGAGCAGTTCACGCGGCTTTCCGGCAATTTCGGCGAGGTGGGGGTAGACGGAGGAGGCCAGAGAGGACGTCAACGAGAGGGCGAAGCCGAGGCCTGCATTGAAGACGAAGTAGTAAATGCCGAGGGCTTCGACGCCTAGGATCGAGCCGACCAGGACCTTGTCGAGATTATAGCGCGCGGCGACGAGCAGTTCGCTGCCGATGACGGGCAGGGAAAAGGTCATCAGAGCGCGCGTGGACGTGAAGCCTGCGGACTTGTCACGCTTCCAGGCAAAGCCGCGACGCATGCCGATGACCCAGATGGGGGCGACGATCAGCTTGGGTAACACCACGGCCCAGGCCCCCAGGCCGCCGATGGCGAATGCTGCAGTCAGGAGGTTGTCGAGGGCGACCTGGACGACGGCGATGCCAGCGAAGAGATGGAGCTTGTTGGAACGGGCGATCAGAAACGATTGGATCTGGCCAAACGGGAGCGTGACATAGACAAGCGCGAGGGCAGCAATCATCCAAAACACGTCCTGGCGGCCAGTGACGTGGGCGATGACGGCGCCGGTCAGAAGCTGGACGGCGAAGGCAAGCAGGCAGACGAACCAGCTTGCACGATAGGCGGTGTTGCAGATGGCCTGGAGCTGTTCAGCCGGGGCACGGATGACGGCTTGGCCAATGCCGTATTGGGCCAAAACCCGGACGATCTCGAAGGTGGTGATGGCAATGGCTGCGATGCCGAAGTCGTGGGGCAGGAGCCAGCGGGCCAGCACGACGGTGGTGACGAGGCGGGTGAAGCGGTTGGCAAACTCGGCCAGGCCGTACCAGCCGACGTTGCGCACGAGGCGGTCTTTGAGCAATGCGCTGGCGTGGCGTTGCAGTGTGGCGAATAGACGTAGCCTTGGGCTGTGATGGTCGGCGATTTCAGGGTTTTCCATGGTCAGACGCGCAAGCCAGAGACGCGGGCGGCACGGGCGATGGCCCAGCCGCTGCCACGCTCGAAGAGGGCTTGCGGCAAGAGCTGTTGGGCGAGGCTGGCGGCAAGCGTGACGAGCGTGCGGGCGGGCTCTTCGACGACGAGGCGCGGGTGGAGGCGGAGGGCCTGGCACATCATCGAAAAGGCCGGTGAAGTGGCGGCGTTGACTGGCTGTATGGCGGCGCTGCCGCGCACGGCGCGGCGGGCGAGATAGCGCAACTGGTAGGCTTGGGCGCGGTCACCGTGGGCGGCTGCCAGCTGCGGTGCGTAGCTCGCGACTTTGGCGCGGAACCTCTGCCAGGTTTCAAGCTGTTTGGTTGTGTTGGCAGATAGCCCCGTGGTGTTGACGCGGTAGTCGGTCAGGGGGGCGTCGATGTAGCCGAAACGCCAGGGCGTCGTGGCGGCGATGCGGGTCCAGCATTCAATGTCTTCGGACTGGCGGAAGCTTTCATCGAACCAGCAGATGCGCTCGAAACGGGGGTCGTAGACGGCGATGGCGTCGAGGGCTGTGCGGCGGATGACCGGGGCGGAGCCGTTGCCGACGGGGTTGCGGCAGAAGATGTCGGAGGCGTCGTAACGGGTGCCGGTGGGCTTTTGGATCAAGCCGATAGGGACGCCGTCGTCGTCGATGAAGCGGGAGGCTGAGAAGCTGACGCCGATTTCGGGGTTGGCTTTGAGGTGGGCTGCGTGGCGCGCGAGCTTGGTTGGCTGCCAAAGGTCATCGGCATCGAGGAAGGCGACGAATTCGCCCCGGGCCTGGGCGATGCCGGTGTTGCGGGCACCGGCTAGGCCGCGATTGATCTGGGTGATGACGCGGACGCGGGGATCGGGAATGGCGCGAGCGATGGCTGGGCCACCGTCGGAGGAGCCGTCGTCGATCACGAGGACTTCGAAATCAGTGAAGGTTTGGGCAAGCACCGACGCCAGCGCCTCGGCAATGTAGCGTTGCGTCTGATAAAGCGGGATGACGACGCTTACGCACGGACCATTCGGCATTTTAGGAACTCACGCAAATTGAGCGACGCCGCGATGACGGCCGCTGCCAGACGATCAGCTTTACGGAATTAGACTAAAAAAAACGTGAACATCTGGAGGCGTCCGTCGCGATTCACCAATGGCGCCTTTCCCGTATTACATGGGAGTTGAAACTTCGTCGTTACCGGACTCACTCCGAGTGCTCAGAATTGGGACAGCTTGGTTTTGATAAATATTTCAATTCGATCAAATTCGATCTAATTAAACAACAGCATGTTCGAAATTGCCTGCGAAATTCATCTCAATAACGCTGGGGAGCGTGAGAGGGTTTTTTTGCAATGGCCATGATTGCCACAGATACGTCTACTGTAACGGCGCCAAGTGCCGCCGCTCAAGTGCTGGCGCGCAGCCTGCTTGGCGCTGCAAAGCCGGCATCTGCCCTGTGGAGCGGTGACGCCAACAGCGCGCGCAAGAGCCGACTATTCGGGCTCGCCATCGACAATACGCGGTTGGGACTGGCGGCACGGGAGATGGCGCAGGCCGCACGCGACAAGCGCTCAATGCGCGTCGTGTTCGTCAATGCGCACACGATCAACACGGCGATGGCCGATAGCCAATACAAAGCCGCCGTCTCTTCGGCCGACCGGATTTATGCCGATGGCAGTGGAATGGCGGTTGCCGCCTGGATGAGCGGAACGCCACTGATGGACAATGTCAACGGAACGGACTTGTTTCCGCTTTTGTGCCGCGAAGCTATTGCTGCCGGAACACCGATCTTTTTGCTTGGCGGAAAGCCCGGCGTTGCAGAAGCGGCGGCGCGCACGATCAGCGACTTTGGGATGGGCGCTGCAATCGTTGGAACACATCACGGTTATTTCGCACATGGCAGCGCGGAAGAAGATCGCGTGATCGGATTGATCAACGCGAGCGGGGCGAAGATCGTGCTCGTCGCTATGGGCGTTCCGTTGCAAGACCAGTGGACCAAGCGAAATGCACCGCGGCTGGACGCGCCGGTGATTGCGGGCGTTGGCGGGTTGTTCGACTTCTTTTCGGGCAACGTGGCGCGGTCGCCGAAGTTCATGCGGACGGCAGGGTGCGAGTGGATCTGGCGGCTGGCGCTCGAACCGCGCCGGATGGCCAAGCGGTATCTTGTCGGCAACGTCGTGTTCCTAACGCACGCGGCACGCGAAGCTGCACTGCTGCGCGGATGGTCGGGAACGGCTGGCAGCAAGGCTGGGGCGCAGCAGGGCACGTCGCGGACTGCGGAGTTGCGCTGACGTCCGTGTCAGGCGTGGTGGATGGAAATGGCTGGGGCGACCCGGCCATTTTTTGTTTTTGATGAGCATGCGGTAAACAGTGGAGGGATGAAATTAAACCGGACAGCCGGGGGACGAGCCCGAGGATGACAGTTGGGGGCCGGTGTGGCGGGCGGCACGTTACTTCGCGGACGACGACGACGCCGTGGTGTTGCTGATGATGTTGGAGTAGATCTGCAGCGGGGACAGGATAGTCGCAATCGTGTTGGCGACTTCGCGCGTGTCAGTGACGGCGCTGTCATAGCAGGCGATGGCGTCGTCGGGCATCAAATATGGGTTGATCGTATCGCGGTCGGGGCTGAGGACAAGCTCCTCGATCGAGCGCTGGATGACCTCGGTTTCCTTCGTCTTTGGGTTGCGGGTGACGAGGATGGCGTAGCGGCCGGCGTTACTCGCCAGCGATCCACCGACACAGTTGGCGGCGACAACACCGGCGAGCATGCGCGTTCCGTACGGCACGCCGGTGCTGTCCCTATTGATTGCAGAGTTTGAGTTGTTGTTGGCTGGCGACGTCAGGTTGGACACGAAGATGCGAACGCCGCCTAGCGTGATCTGCGAAGGGCGTACGAGCGCTGATTGGAAACAGGTCGATTCACCGATGTGGAGATGATCGCCGTCGAGCAAGGGGACGTCGTCGACCGGCTCGCCGGTGATCGCGCCGACCCAATTCAAAGTGTAGGACTTGCCGCCGCGCCTCAGGTGGATGTTGGTCAGATCGGCATCGGGACGGACGCCGTTTGCGGCGCGAATGGCGGCACCCACGAAGCGGTCGAGCGGACTGTCGCCGGTTTTGGTGAGGGCTTTGGTGTCACCGGGAGGCGATGGACGGTCGGCATTGATCGTAAAGCGGCCACGCAGGAAAACGGCGCCTGAAACGGTGACGTTGATCGGCGCATACTGCACTGGACGGACGGCAATCTTGAAGCCTTGCGCCTCAAACAGTTTGGCCTTGATCAGTGCGCGCTCGATGTCTCTGGTCAACTGGTCGTTGGTGACGCCGCGAACCGGGATCTCGCCCGCGAAGGGCAGGATCACGCGACCATCGGCGTTGACGACGAAATCGCCGGAGAACTCGGGCGCGCCGGGAACCTGAACATTGAAGCGGTCGCCGGATGAGTAGCGCATCGTCAACTCGCGATGACTGAGCGAGTTGGTGCGACCGCGCGGACCGGGGTCGATGTAGTCCGAGGTGCCGGCCGGCGGGCAACTTTGCTTGAAGAACGACAGGTCATCCTTTAACGAGCCACCGAACGGGCCGTTGGCGGCGCGCTGGCGATGGGCGGCAAGATCGCGCTCACTGGAGCGCTCGCCCAACCGCTCGACCTGGTGGCCGCGCTCTTTGTCGTAAAGGAAGGGATTGGCGTTGCCCGGCTGATGGATTCTCGCGCACGCTCCTGCGAGGCTCGCAATAGCGAGCCCGGTCAATAAGGGTAGGTGCCTGAAATTCATCGAGCCTTTGCCAAGAATTATATTCCCCTAATAGAATCGGGCGCGTGCGGATAAATACCCCATCCACCGCGCTCAGAGATCACTTTGTTCGCGGATTTGGACTACTATCCACAGCGGCAATACAGTTTTATCCTCGGGCAATTCCACCCATATTAAATTCAGAACCTAGACAATCTGTCGACAGATTTAATTAGCGTTCACAAAAGTGATTCGAAAATAGTGCCGCGACGCGGGCACTTGAGGGCTCGATGCCGAGGGAACGCACCCGAGAGCAACAGGCGCGCTGCGATTTTGAATGGCGTTTTCGGCATCTGTGCATAAGTCGGCGACCGTTGCATTGACGTCACAGCGGCTGATGCAAGCAGCGCACGAACGCTGGCGACCGTAGCGGCGCGGGCTGAATCCAGCCATAACCGCAGCGCAGCAATCAGCGCGCCCGTCGCACACGTGCGATCAGAGGCGCTTTTTGGTTTTTTCAATACCGGATGGGAAAGCCTGCGGTATGCCCGCCCGGAATGAAGGAGAATTTTTGATGCGTGACCGTTCGTCTTTGAGCACCGCTGCTTTGGCAGCCTTCCTCGCCGTCTCGGGCTGTGGCATGGCGATGATGCCCTCGCTGGCGACCGCGCAAGGCCTGGTGTTTGATTGGGATGGCGAAAAGACCGCAGACAGCGGCAAGACGCACGTCAAGTTCAACGGCGGAGGCAAGCCGGGCGAAATCATCGTCAGCTTTGCCGACCGGAAACTGTACTTCATCACCGCACCGGGCGAAGCCGACGTTTATCTTGTTGCGACCCCGCGCGACCAGAGCCGCTGGGAAGGAGTGACCAGTGTTTCGCAGAAGCGAGAAAATCCGTCGTGGACGCCGACCGCTCACATGTTATCGGAAAATCCGAAGCTGCCGCGTTGGGTCCCAGGCGGCCATCCGATGAACCCGCTCGGCATTCGCGCGTTGTATTTGGGTGCCAGCGACTATCGCATTCACGGCACAGACGCGCCCTGGACCATCGGCACGCCCGTATCCAAGGGCTGCGTGCGGATGTTCAACAAGGACGTGGTCGACTTGTATCCGCGCGTGAAAGTCGGGACCAAGGTTACCGTCACGTGGCAGAAGTTCGACGGCAAGACGATGTCGATTGCGGAAACCAAGGGCATCACTGAATTGCCAGCCACTGCGCCGGTTCCAGCAAGCGGAAAGCCACTATTGGCTTCGGCCTTTGCCAACGAAATGGTTGGCGCTCTAAAATCGAAGTGGCGCAAGCCGGCTGCGAATGAAGCCGAAGACGCAACGCTGCCGATGGCTGAGAAGGCTCCTGCTGCCGAGAAGGTCAAAGTGACGGCTGCAAAGGTTTCAGACGACGAGGGCGTCGTGAAAAAGCGCAAGTGGTCGAAAGCCAAGCAGGCCGATGGCGACGACGCTGGAGCCGACACGAAGGTCGTCAGCAAGAGCGAAGGTAAAGGCGAAGCGACGGCGGATGCGCCCAAGAACGATGCCGCAAAGACAGAAGCCAAGGCCTGGGACAAAGCCGAACCGGCTACGGCATCTGCCGACGCCGATGGTGCGGCTGAACCCAAGCGCCAGAAGCGCGTTCGCACGGCGGCGCACTCCAAGTCACAAGTGAAGTCGGACGCAAACGTCGAGACTGGCTCGCTGCCGAAGAAGACAGATGATGCCGCGTCGGTTGGCATCGCCGAGAAGGCGCTGGCTGCTGCCGAACGGGCGGCGGCGGCTGCTGACCGGGCTACGGCTGCGGCTGAGCGGGCGGTTGCGGCTAGCCAGACAAAGCCTGCAGTTGAAGCAACGGTTGCGCCAGCTGCGGCGGCAAGCGCGCCCTGAGCGGACGACCCTCTCGTTGAGATTTGAAGCGGCGCTCGAAAGGGTGCCGTTTTTTGTTTGGGCGAAGGTCATGCCCGGCCCTCAAAAGCCGACGGCGCTTATACCGTCGAGCATAATTACTGATCGGGTCACCCTTTTATACCGTCGCGCAGAAGTTTTGACTCTATGGTTCGTCGGCTGCGCGACGGTATTCTCCTTTGTTTGCGCGTGGCCGCCCCACCAACCCCACGCGCGGATACCA